>DATACF010000897.1:0-5534 GCA_036259235.1 Longimicrobium sp.
GCCCCGCTTCGCTCTTCGTGCGCTCTCCCCCCACCGCGCTTACCTTCTATCCCGTCCTCCCGGCGAAGCCCGCCTCTCCCCGCCGGACTCCTTAAAGCCTCTCACTCCCTCTGCCGTGACCGCCCCCACCCTCGAGCCGCCCATCGTCGCCCGCGCTCGGACGCACCTCGACCAGACAGCGGTCGTTTCCCCCGAGGGAACGTTCACTTACGCGGAGCTCCTCGACGCCTCCGCCCGCATCGCGGCGGCGCTCCTCGACGGGCGGGCGGACCTGGGGGAGGCGCGGGTGGCGTTCCTGGCGCCGCCGGGGTGGGACTACATCGCCGTGCAGTGGGGCGTGTGGCGCGCGGGGGGGATCGCGGTGCCGCTGGCGGTGTCGCATCCGCCGGCCGAGCTGGAGTACGTGGTGCGGGACGCGGACGCGGAGATCGTCGTCGCCCATCCGGAGTTCGCCGACGTGCTGCGGCCGGTCGCGGAGCGGAACGGGCGGCGGTTCCTGCTCACGGATGAGCTTCGATCCGCCGAACCGGCGACGCTCCCGGCGGTAACGGAAGAGCGGCGGGCGATGATCGTCTACACGAGCGGGACGACGGGGCGGCCGAAGGGGGTGGTGAGCACGCACGCCAACCTCCGCGCGCAGATCACCACGCTCGTCGACGCCTGGGGGTGGACGGCGGACGACCGCACGCTCCTCGTCCTCCCGCTCCACCACGTGCACGGGATCGTGAACGTGCTGGCGTGCGCGCTCTGGAGCGGCGCCGCGTGCGAGGTGCTGCCGCGCTTCGACGCGGACGCGGCGTGGGAGGCCGTCGAGAGCGGGCGGCTGACGCTCTTCATGGCCGTCCCCACCGTCTACCGCCGCCTGATCGCCGCGTACGACGAAGCCGACGCAGAGCGGCAGAAGCGGATGGCGGAGGGGTGCCGGCGGATGCGGCTGATGGTGTCGGGCTCGGCCGCGCTCCCCGTGCAGACGCTCGAGCGGTGGCGCGAGATCAGCGGCCACACGCTCCTGGAGCGCTACGGGATGACGGAGATCGGGATGGCGCTCTCCAACCCGCTCCATGGCGAGCGGCGGCCGGGCTCCGTCGGCGTCCCCCTTCCCGGCGTGGAGGCGCGGCTGGTGGACGACGAGGGCGGCGAAGTGGAGCCGGGGACGCCCGGCGAGGTGGAGATCCGCGGCCCCAGCGTCTTCCTGGAGTACTGGCGCCGTCCGGAAGCCACCGCCGAGGCCTTCCGCGACGGCTGGTTCCGCACCGGCGACGTCGGCGTGGTGGAGGACGGCTACTGGCGCCTCCTGGGGCGGCGGAGCGTCGACATCATCAAGACCGGCGGCTACAAAGTGAGCGCGCTGGAGATCGAGGAAGTCCTCCGCGAGCACCCGGCCATCGCCGAGTGCGCCGTCGTCGGCGTCGACGACCCCGACTGGGGCGAGCGCGTCTGCGTGGCCGTCGAGTGCGGCGCCGACGCCCCGGAGCTCGACGCGCTCCAGGCGTGGGCGCGCGAGCGGCTGGCGCCGTACAAGCTCCCCCGCGAGATCCGCCGCGTGGACGCCCTCCCCCGCAACGCGATGGGGAAGGTGGTGAAGCCCGAGGTGGCGAAGCTCTTCGCCGCCGCGCCGCGGGGGTAGCCCGGTCCGCTTCGTGCGCTCACGTGTCCGGCGAATGCGCGTCCGGACACGCACACGGAAAGAGGCGGGATGCGGCCACGCCTGTCGCTGCGCACGGCGGTCATCGCGGCCGCGCTGCTGGAAGTGGCGCTGCTGGTCGGGCTCGCCGTCTACCTGGCGGCGACGGAGCGGGCGCTGGTGATCGCCTTCCCCACCCGCGAGGAGCGGTGGCGGGCGGAGGCCTCGGCGGGGCTGGCGATCCCGGTGGCGGGCATACGTGCGCAGGACCTGAGGGACACCTGGGGAGAGGCGCGCTCCGGCGGGCGGGCGCACAAGGGGATCGACATCTTCGCCGCGCGGGGGACGCCCGTCGTCGCCGCGGCGGCGGGGGTAGTCGTGCGGCGCGACTCGGCCGGCGCCGGCGGAATCGCCCTCTACCAGCGCGACCTGGACGGGCGCACCGTCTACTACTACGCCCACCTCGACCGCCACCGCCCCGGGCTGAAGGAAGGCGACCTCGTGCGCCAGGGCGACGTGCTCGGCTACGTCGGGAGCACGGGGAACGTGTCCGGGAGCCCGCACCTGCACTTCGCCGTCTTCACCGTCACCGACCCCAACCGCTGGACGCGCGGACGCGACCTGAACCCGTTCGACCTCCTCCGCGACCCCGCCACGCGCTGAACGGATTGCGCGATTCGCGTCGGGTAATGAGATTCCCAGTCCACCGTCCGACGACCCGGACGCGGAATCGCCCGAACCGGAAGGAAATCCATGAAGAAGCTGAAGCTGGACGCGCTGGAGGTCACCTCGTTCGCCACCACCCCGTCCGGGGCGATGGAGCGCGGCACCGTGGACGCGCACATGCCCAAGCCGGGCGGCCCCATCGTCATCCAGACCTACAACATCGACCTGTGCGGCGACACCTACTACTTCGACTGCACGCTCGGGTGCTCGCGCAACAGCGACTGCGCCTACAGCTGCGTCGGCATCGACTAGTCCCGCGCCGGAGCGGCACACACGAAGCAGGGCCGGACTCCACCGTCGGAGTCCGGCCCTGCGCGCGTCCGGCGCGGACGTCGCATCCTTCATTCGGATGATCGGGAGGGGCTCGGAGAGATCCGTGCCCGGAAACCGGCCACCCGGCGAGGCGAGTAGATTCCTCACTCGTTCCTCGTTCGGAATGACAGGCCGGGGGCTTCGCTCGACCGACCGGCTCTTCGGGCGGACGGGGTTTGACAGGCCGGGGCTTCTCTCGACCGACCGACGCTTCGGACGGACCTGGGATCACCCGCCCGGCATGAAGCGGGCGCGGGCCGACAGGAGCGCCTCCTCCGCCACGCCGGCCGATTCGCGCTCGTCCGCCAGGGCTTCGGCGGCGCGGCGGAGGTCGTCGCGCACCTGCTCCAGGATCGGCGGCGGGACCCCGGCGACGGTGTCGCCGGTGCGCCACGTCTCGCCTTCCAGCGCCGCCCGCGCGTCGTTCCGCCGTCCATCCCCCAGCTCCTCCAGCACGCGGTCGATCCACGCCACCATGTGCGCCGCGGCCCGCGAGCCGGGGAAGATGGGGTGCGCGCCCGCCGTCCCGTCGCTCATCGCCCCTCCTCGCCTTCGGAAAGCCGGTCGAGCGGGAGCCCGACCGGCCGGAGCCCCTGCACCACCGATGCCGCCGCCAGCGCGCGCTCCTCGCCCCGCGGCGGCGCCACGACTTGGAGCCCCACCGGCATCCCCGCCGAATCGCGCCCCGCGGGGACGGAGGCGACGGGGAGGCCGGTGAGGCTCAGCACGAACGTCGGCGCGACCCAGTCGATGTACGTCTCCATCTCGCGCCCGCCGACCGTCGCGGGGTAGTTCTCCTCGACGGAGAAGGGCGGGACGGCCATCGTGGGCGTCAGCAGCACGTCGTACTCCTGGAAAAACGCGCGGAACTGTTCCCAGATCCGCCGCCGCGCTCCTTCCGCCGCGCCCAGCTGCTCGACCGTGGTCGCCAGCCCCGCGCGCATGTTGTTGGCGACGTTGACGCCGAAGCGCTCCACCTTGTCGAGGTGCGGATAGAGCTGCGAGACGAACCAGTAGCCGCGCAGCGCCAGGAACGCCGGCCGCCCGTACGCGAGGTCGAGCGAGATCTCCTCCACCGCCGCCCCGGCCTCGCGGAGCGAGAGCGCGGCGTCGCGGCAGACGCGCTCCACGTCCGCGTCGATCCCGATCCCCGCGATGTCCGGGCAGTACGCCACCCGCAGCCCCCGCGCGTCGGCGGCCCGCACCGCCGCCGCGAAGTCGCGCCCCTCCACCGGCTGCGCCAGCGGCGCCCGGTCGCTGGGCCCGGCGACGGCCTGGAGCCCCAGCGCCACGTCCCCCGCCGTCCGCCCCATGACGCCGGTCACCTGCATGTCGTCCCACAGGTAGTCCTGCGGCCAGGTGGGGACGAGGCCGACGGAAGGGCGGAGTCCCACCACGCCGCAGAAGGAGGCGGGGATGCGCAGGCTACCGCCCAGGTCGGTCCCCTGCGCCAGCGCGAACATCCCCGTGGCCAGCCCCACGGCGCCGCCGCCGGTGGAGCCGCCCGCGCTCCGCTCCGGGTCCCACGGGTTGCGGGTGCGGCCGAAGACGGGGTTGAAGGTGTTCCCCCCCGCCGCGAACTCCGGCGTGTTCGTCTTCCCCACCACGATCGCCCCCGCCGCGCGCAGCCGCTCGACCACGAGGGCGTCCTCGGCGGGGACGTGGTCGGCGAAGAGGGGCGAGCCGTAGGTGGTGCGGAGCCCCGCGACTTCCGTCACGTCCTTGATCCCCACCGGCACCCCCGCGAGGACTCCGACGTCCTCCCCCGCCGCGATCCGCCGCTCCAGCGCCGCCGCCTCGTCGCGCGCCCGCGGGTTCAGCGTGACGACGGCGTTCAGCCGCGGGTTGTGCCGCTCCACCCGCGCCAGGCACGCCTCCAGCACCTCCACGGGCGAAAGCTCGCGAGCGCGCACCCGGCGGGCGACCCCGGCGGCGGAGAGGAGGGCGAGGGCGTCGTCGGGCATCGGTGCGCTCGGATCGGAAGGGAGGAAGAGGATTCGGGAACGGACGGCGCGGCTCGGGATCCTGCCCAATCTGCACTGACGCCCCGGCCGGGACAACACGCATCCGCCATCCACCAGACGCCCTCGCTCCCGCGCGCCGGGACCGGAGACTTGTGTTTTCCCTCCGGCGCGCAGCACCTTGGGAAATCGAAAATCTCTCCGAATTGCCGCGAGCACGCTCGATGCCTTTCCTCTCCCTCCCATCCCCGCGCGCGCGCTCTCTCTCCCCGGCGCCGCCCGTCTCCAGATCGGCGCCGGGCGCGAGACGCATCCGGCGAATCGCCCCACTCCTCCTCCTCCCCCTCCTGGCCGCCTGCGCGCCGGACCGGCCCCGCGACGACGACTTCGCGGCGCTCGCCGCCGCGCTGGAGTCGGCCCCGGGAATCGCTCCGCGCCTCTCCGTCGGGACCGCGTTCCGGCGGTGCACGGAGCGCGTACCGCCCGGCGGCACGATCGCCCGAGCCGACTGCCCCGCCCGCCGGCGCGCGCGGACCGGCGCGGTGGCGGCGCTCCTGGAGGAGTTCGCCCCCGGCCAGCCGGCGAGGCTGCGCGCGGACGCGCTCGTCGACCTGCACTGGGACGACGCGCGGGGAAAACGGCTCGACGCGTCCATCTCATCCCTGCGGCGCACGGCGGAGCTGGCCGAGCGTCCCGCGCCGGTGCTCGCCGACCTGGCCGCCGCCCTGATCGTCCGGGCCGAGCGCGCTCAGTCGCCCCGCGACCTCCTGGAGGCGTACGAGGCCGCCGAGCGCGCCCTGGAGCGGGAGCCGGGAAACGAGGCCGCGCTTTTCAACCGCGCCCTCGCCCTCGACCGCTTCGGGCTGGTGGACGAGACCGCGCGGGCCTGGCGGGCCTACCTGGCCGCCGAT
>DATACF010000898.1:0-10858 GCA_036259235.1 Longimicrobium sp.
ACCGGCGCGTCGGGGCTGATCGGCTCCGCGCTGGCGCGGCGGCTGGAGGGCGAGGGGCACGCGGTCCTCCACCTCGTCCGCCGCGAGGCGCGCGGCCCCGGCGAGGCGCGGTGGGACCCGGCCGCGGGGACGATCGACGCCGCCGCGCTGGAGGGGCTCGACGCGCTGGTCCACCTGGCCGGCGAGAACATCGGCGTCCGCTGGACGGCCGAGCGGAAGCGCGCCTTCCGCGTCTCGCGCGTCGACGGCACCCGCCTCCTGGCCGGGACGGTGGCGAAGCTGGCGCGGAAGCCGGGCGCCTTCGTGATGGCCTCGGCCATCGGGATCTACGGCGAGCGCGGCGACGAGCGCCTCGACGAGATGAGCGCCCCCGGCTCCGGCTTCCTGGCGGAGCTGGTGCGCGACTGGGAGGCGGCGGCCCACCCCGCCGCCGACGCGGGGGTGCGGGTGGCGCAGCTCCGCTTCGGCGTGGTCTTCAGCGGGCGCGGCGGGGCGCTGGAGCGGCTCCTCCCGCCCTTCCGCCTGGGGGTGGGCGGGGTGATCGGGAGCGGGCGGCAGTGGATGGGGTGGCTCTCCCTCGACGACGCCGTCGACCTCCTCCTCTTCGCGATCCGCGACGCGCGGGTGAGCGGGCCCGTCAACGCCGTCGCCGGCTCCGTGACCAACGCCGAGTTCACCCGTACGCTGGCGAAGGTGCTGAACCGCCCCGCCTTCGTCCCCGTCCCCGCCTTCGGCCTCCGCCTCCTCTTCGGCGAGATGGCCGACCAGACGATCCTGGTGAGCCAGCGCGTCCTCCCCCGCCGCCTCACCCAGCTCGGCTACTCCTTCCGCCACCCCGAGGTCGAAGGCGCCCTCCGCGCCGCCCTGGCCGAGGACGGGTAGGAACGGCAACGACCGCTGTTTCTCCTGATCTCGAGACAAAGACTGGACAACGGCCGAGAGCACGCTTTCTGCGTTTGGTGGAGCCGATTTCCCTGATTTCCCCCGACAGACATGCCCGGACGGGCACCCCGAGGACGGAATGGGCATCTCGCTGAAGCCCGAGCACCTGAAGCGCTACCGCGACCTGGCGCAGCTCCTGATGAAGCACGGGAAGCGCGACCTGGTGAAGACCGCCGGGCTCGAGGAAGCGCTCCTGGAGGACGACATCACCCGGGCCGACGCGCCCACCGCCGCCGACGCCGAGCAGCTGGCGGCGGACCTGGAGAAGCTGGGGCCCACCTTCATCAAGCTGGGCCAGCTCCTCTCCACCCGTCCCGACCTCCTCCCCGACGTCTACATCGACGCCCTCTCGCGGCTCCAGGACAACGTGGAGCCCTTCCCCGCCGAGGAAGCCGAGGCCATCGTCGCCGCCGAGCTGGGGGTGCGCGTCAACAAGGCGTTCCTCGAGTTCGAGCGCGAGCCGATCGCCGCCGCCTCGCTGGGGCAGGTGCACCGCGCGAAGCTCCGCGACGGGCGCCCGGTGGCGGTGAAGGTGCAGCGCCCGGGAATCCGCGAGCGGATCGTGGAGGACCTCGACGCGCTGGAGGAGGTGGCGGGGTTCATGGACCGCCACACGAAGGCGGGACGGCAGTACGAGTTCGGCCGCACCCTCGTCGAGTTCCGCAAGAGCCTCCTCCAGGAGCTCGACTACCGCCGCGAGGCCGAGAACCTCGTCACCCTGCGGACGAACCTCGCCGAGTACCCCAGCATCCACGTCCCCGCGGCCGTGGCCGACTACAGCACCTCGCGGGTGCTGACGATGGAGTACGTGCACGGCCGCAAGATCACCTCGATCTCGCCGCTGGCGCACCTGGAGCTCGACGGCGTGGCGCTGGCCGAGGAGCTCTTCCGCGCCTACCTCAAGCAGATCCTCGTCGACGGCTTCTTCCACGCCGACCCCCACCCGGGGAACGTCTTCGTCACCGACGACCGCCGGCTGGCGCTGATCGACCTGGGGATGGTCGGCCGCCTCTCCCCCGCCCTCCAGCGCGAGCTGATCCGCCTGGTGACGGCCATCAGCGAGGGGCGGGGCGACGAGGCGGCGCAGATCACCATCGACCTCGGCGAGGAGAAGGAGGACTTCGACCGCGCCGGCTTCCAGGCCGTCGTAGGCGAGCTGGTGACCCAGTTCCAGACGGCCACCGCGCAGAACGTGGCGGTGGGGAGGATCATGCTGGAGGTCTTCCGCGCCGCCGCCGAGAGCGGGGTGCGCCTCCCGGTGGAGATGGCGATGCTGGGGCGGGCGCTGCTGGCGCTCGACCAGGTGGGGCGCACCCTCGACCCCGAGTTCGACCCCAACGCCTCCATCCGCCGCAACGTCGCCGACCTCATGCGCCGGCGGATGACGAAGCAGGCCTCGCCCCAGGCCGTCTTCGCCAACCTGTTGGAGATGAACGACTTCGTCCAGAAGCTCCCGGCGCGGATGAACCGCTTCCTCGACACCGCGGCCGACGGCGGGCTCAAGATGCACGTCCGCGTCGCCGAGGAACTCTGGATGCTGGAGGGGATGCAGAAGATGGCCAACCGCGTCACCGTGGGCGTCGTCCTCGCCGCGCTGATCCTGGGCGCGGCGATGATGATGCGCGTCCAGACGCGCTTCCAGATCTTCGGCTACCCCGGGATCGCCATGATCTTCTTCCTCCTCGCCGCCATCCTCGGCCTCTGGCTGGTGGTGAGCATCATGACCCAGGACGTCCACCCCCGCCGGGGCGGAAAGGGCCCGCCGGGGTGACGGCGTCCCGCGCGCCGGATCGTCTCCGCGGGTAGGGGGTAGCCCTATCCGTCGCCCCGGTGCAGATTCCGGGGAGCGAGGCGATGGGCGACGACGGATCATGGGGAGGAGAAACGGCGATGGCGACGACGGTCGAGGAAGGGACGGGCGGCGCGCCGCGCGCCGCCTGCGGGTGCGGGGTCGACCACGACCCGGCGACCCACGACGGCGAGCGGAAGGCGGTGGGGGTCGACCCGTCGATCAAGGACCGCAACCTCAAGCGGCTGCGGCGGATCGAGGGGCAGGTGCGCGGGCTCCAGCGGATGGTGGAGGAAGACCGCTACTGCGCCGACATCCTCACCCAGATCTCGTCGGTGCACGAGGCGCTCCGCTCCGTGGGCCGCGAGCTGGTGCGCAACCACCTCAAGCACTGCGCCGCCGCCGCCATCCGGAGCGAGGACTCGGGAAGCGCCGAAGAGATGTACGACGAGCTCGTCGACATGATCTACAAGCACATGCGCTGACGCGGCACGCCGACTTCACGCGACGTCGAGGGCCCGGCGGGACGCGACGTCCCACCGGGCCTCGTCGCGTCTTGTCGAAACGCCAGGTCGCGATCCGTGCTTGCCCCGCTCTCTTGGGGAGGTTAGATACAGGGACCATCTGTTTTCCCTCCGGGGAGGGCTCGGCTTCCGGACGCGGTCCGTCTCGCCGCCTGGAACGCCGGTCCGTCGCTGGAAGCCCCTCGTCCCGTGAGGTACGGCAGTGCGCAATCCGCGTCGGACTCTCGCGCTGGCCGGCCTCCTCCTCGCCGCCGCCTGCCAGGACCGCCAGCCGGCGGCGCCGAACCTCCTCCAGCCGCGGGCCGACAGCATCCGCGTCTGCGGGGCGGAGGGCGAGGCGCCGTGCACCCTGGGGCCCGTCACCGGCACCGTCGACCCCATCAGGCCGACCGACGACGAGGGTGGCGAAGACGACGGGGGGACCGGGGGCGGCGAAGGCGACGTGGGCGGCGGCGGGGGTGGGAGCGGAAGCGGCGGCGGGAGCACGCCTTCCGACGACCCGCTCCCCTCCGACACGGCGTGCCGGGCGACGGGCGACACGCTGGTCGACAAGACGCAGGTCCAGGACATCTTCGACGCCGTGTGGGCCGGCAGCAACGCGGACGCCAGCAGCTCTGTGGACCGGCTGGAGCGAGGTGGGTGGATCGTGAAAACCGCCGCCGGGTACGCGTTCCGGGAATTCACGGACATGCGTTTCGAGCCGTGCGGGATCACGCCGTTGAGCCCTGCCGCGCTGGAGCCTCCGGCCGGCGCCGTCGCCTGGGTCCACACCCATCCATTCCGAGTGGGTGAGTATCCTTACTCCTGCAGGTATGTGGATCCGAGCTCTGGGCTCATCGGCATTCCCGAATACGGCGGAACTCCGAGCCAGTACGACGTTCTCGCGAGCGAGCAGATCAACGCGCGCTTGGCGGCACGAGGTCTCCCTCCGATCGACGGCTTCGTGCTCGACAAGAACGCGATTGTCCGCTTCAAACCTTTAGGCACCGGGGGAGCATGGGCGGCATACCCGTCGATCCGCCGTTGCGCCTACTGATTTCAGAAAGAGGATCTGATGAGAGTCGTGACTCTGCTCCTGTGTGCCGCTGCGCTCGCGTGCACGCCGGCGCGGCAGCTCCTGGGGCGGCCTGCGACGGCCCAGGCGGCCTGTCCAGTGGACGACGCCTACATCCGGAACGGGATCAAGAGCTTCCTCTCCCATGACGAGGCGAGGGACCGGATCGGGCTCCATCACGTACGTCCGGCGGCGCTCCGCGTCCTGACCGACCCGGCGGACTCGGCGGTGTGCCAGTCGTTGATGGACATCGCGCGGAGCACGCCGAGGGACCCGAGCCACGTCATCCGCTACGGCATCTATGAGTCGGACGGGTACTACTTCGTGGGAACGATGCTGTACACGACGGCGGGAGAATTCGTCTACAAGCCCGGAACGCTGGTCGTGTTCGACGCTCAGCAGAACGTGGTGCGTACGATTCTGTTCTAGAAGGCGACCGCCGACCGCCGGCAGCCGAACGCGCGAGACTCTTCCGCAACCGGCGGCACGGCTTTATCTTCCGTCTCCCCCACAAACGACGTGACCGATTCCGGGCGCCGCGCGCGCCCCGGGCTTTTCTCCCAATGCATCGCTCCCCGAGACGTGACCGACGCGGCTTCCCCGTGCTGGTGCCGGCGGCCGGCCTCCTGGCCCTGCTGGGGCTGGCCGGGGCGGCCGCGTGGGCCAGCGCCGACTCGGCGGCCCCGTACGTCCCGCCCGCCGTCCTCCCCACGGTGCGCGCCATCCCCGTGACCACCGACACGGTGCTCCTGGGCGGCTTCGCGCGCGGCACCTTCGGCGAGGCGCTCCGGACGCTCGCCTCCGACCTCCTCCCCTCCGAGCGGGAGATGATCGGCCACCACCTCGACAAGATCTTCACCCCGCTGCTGCCCGAGCAGGGGCTCACCGGGGGCGGCCGCCTCCGCCTGGCGTACGAGCGCACCCGCCGCCCCGACGGCACCACCCGCTCCATCACCGTCCTCGCCGCGCAGGCGGCGGTCTCGGGCGAGCTCCACACCGTCTTCATGTTCGACCAGGGGAAGAACCCCGGCTACTACGACGACTGGGGGCGCTCGCTCGACCCCGTGCCCTGGGCGGGGCCGCTGGCCGCCATGCGGGTGACGTCGCCGTTCAAGATGAACCGGATGCACCCCATCCTCCACCGCGTCCTCCCCCACACCGGCGTCGACCTGGCGGCGGCGAAGGGGACGCCGGTGTACGCCACCGCCGACGGGAGCGTGAGCCACGCGGCCATGCGCGGCGGCTACGGGCTGATGGTGGAGGTGCGCCACCCCAACGGCCTCTCCACCCGCTACGCCCACCTCTCCGCCATCGCCGTCCGCCCCAACGCGGCCGTGCGCCAGGGCGACCTCGTCGGCTACGTGGGCGCCACTGGGCTCGCCACGGGGCCGCACCTCCACTACGAGGTCCGGCGCAAGGGCCAGCCCGTCGACCCCATGCTGGTCGCCGCCACCGCCTCCTCCTCCGGCGACGTGGGGTACGAGCTCGCCTGGCGGAACGAGCGGAAGGCGCTCGGCCGCCTCCTGGCCCGCGCCCCCACCCTGGTCTCCACCGGGCGGACGATCTCGAACTGAGGCGGAGCGGTTCCGAAATCGAAGGCGGATCGGGAAGGAAAAGAACGACGCGGATCGGAGACCCCGATCCGCGTCGTTCTCTTTCGGTCAGGCCTCGCTCTTCAGGGAATGTAGCCGCACTGGCAGGTCCCGTCCGACCTGCAGTAGCCGCCCACGTCGCACCCGAAGCGGCAGGAGGCGTAGGCGTAGTCGTACCCCCGGGCGGGACAGGTGCGGCCCCGGGCCTCGTCCTGCGGGGTCGCGAGCGCCTGCGCGGCGCCGAAGCCCAGCGACGCGGCGACGCCGAGTCCGAGGAGCCCGCGGCGCAGATAGGTGAGCGAACGCGTCATTCCTTCCTCCTGGTAGAGCGTGGACCCCGCGGCGGGGGGCCGCGAGCGCGCCGGCGGGTATGCACAATTCACGCCATAACGTTTGTTTTAAGAAGGAGCGAAAACCCGGCCGGTGAGTTCCGGCGCGGGATTTCGGAAGACAGACCGGAGCGCGGGCGTTATCGTGATTCGCCCCGCGCCTCGGCGGCGGACCGGACCTTCACGACTCCCGCGACGACGATGGACACCCCCGAAGAGACGACCCTCGACCCGCGCGACTGGGAGGCGTTCCGCGCCCTGGCGCACCGGATGGTCGACGACACCCTCGACCACCTCCGGGGCCTGCGCGGCGACCCCGCGTGGCGCCCCATGCCCGACGCGGTCCGGGCCTCCTTCCACGAGCCCCTCCCGCGCGAGGGCGTGGGCGCCGAGGCCGCGTACGCCGACTACGTGGAGCGGGTGCGGCCGTACCCCAACGGCAACCTCCACCCGCGCTTCTGGGGATGGGTGCAGGGGCAGGGGACGCCGCTGGCGATGATGGCCGAGATGCTGGCCGCCGCCCTCAACCCGCACCTGGCCGGCTTCGACCAGGCGCCCGCGCGGGTGGAAGACCAGGTCCTCGCCTGGCTGGCCGAGCTGATGGGGATGCCGCCCGGCGCCAGCGGCCTCCTGGTGAGCGGCGGGACGATGGCCAACACGGTGGGGCTGGCGGTGGCGCGCCACGCCCGCGCCGGCTTCGACGTCCGCGAGGAGGGGCTCCAGGGTGCCCACCCGCGCCTCCTCGTCTACGGCTCGGTCGAGACGCACGGGTGGGCGCGGAAGGCCGCCGAGCTCCTGGGGCTGGGCCGCTCCGCCCTCCGCCTCGTCCCCGTGGACGCGGAGTACCGCATCGACGTCGCCGCGCTCCGGGCGGCCGTGGCGGAAGACCGCGCGGCCGGGCACCGCCCCTTCTGCGTGATCGGCACCGCGGGGACGGTGAACACCGGCGCCACCGACGACCTCCGCGCGCTGGCCGCCCTCGCGCGCGAGGAAGGGCTCTGGCTCCACGTCGACGGGGCGTTCGGCGCGCTGGCGCGGTGGTCGGACCGGCTGCGGCCGCTCGTCGACGGGATCGAGGAGGCCGACTCGGTGGGGTTCGACCTCCACAAGTGGGGCGGCCTCCCCTTCGAGGCGGCGTGCGTCCTGGTCCGCGACGCCGAGGCGCACCGGGGGGCGTTCGCCGCCAGCGCGCCGTACCTGGCGCGGACCCCGCGCGGCCCCATCGCCGGGGGGCTCCCCTTCGCCGAGCGGGGGGTGGAGCTCACGCGGAGCTTCAAGGCGCTCAAGGTGTGGATGGCGCTGAAGGCCCACGGGGTCGACGAGATCGTCCGCGTCGTCGAGCAGAACGTCGAGCAGGCGCGGTACCTGGCCGCGCGCGTCGACGCCCACCCCCGGCTGGAGCGCCTCGCCCCCGTCCCCCTCAACGTCGTCTGCTTCCGCTACACCGCCCCCGGCCTGTCGCCCGAGGCGCTCGACGCGCTGAACGAGGAGGTCCTCGTCCGCGTCCAGGAGCGCGGGATCGCCGTCCCCTCCGGCACCGTCCTCGGCGGCCGCTTCGCCATCCGCGTGGCCAACGTCAACCACCGCAGCCGCCGCGACGACTTCGACGCCCTCGCCGACGCGGTCGTGCGGATCGGAGACGAGGTGGCGGCGGAGGGCGGGATCGTCGTGGGTGAAAGGTCCTGAGCCGCGGGGCTCTCGCATTCCGTGTAGAGGATCTGTCGAACACGACACGGCGGCGGCGATTCAACCCTTTGCCCCCGGCACGCGTCTCACCCGCGTCCACTTCGCCGACGCACCCCCCGCAGGGGCCCACGATGACGCGCGCCGCACCCGCCCTCTCGCTCCCCCGCCCCGCCCTCGCCGCCGCCCTGGCCGCGCTCCTCGCCGTCCCCGCCGCCGCGCAGAACGGCGCCCACGCGGCGCACCCGGTCGAGCCCCCCCGCGTGGGCGCCGTCCTCCGCGAGGGGCCGGTGTCGGTCGACGGGGCCCTCGACGAGCCCTTCTGGGCGCAGGCCCCGGCGGCCACCGACTTCCGCCAGAGCGACCCCCGCGAGGGCGAGCCCGCCACCCAGCGCACCGAGGTCCGCTTCGCCTACGACGACGCGGCGCTCTACGTCGGGGCGCGGATGCTCGACTCGCTGGGGGGCGAAGGGGTGCGGAGCCGCCTGGCCCGCCGCGACGCCGACGCCGAGGGCGACTGGCTGGAGCTGGTCTTCGACACCTACCACGACCACTCGGGGCGCACCGTCTTCCGCGTGAACCCCTCGGGGGTCAAGTACGACGCCGGCCAGGCCGCCCCCAGCGCCGACCCCTCGTGGGACCCCGTCTGGGAGGCCGAGGCCCGGCGCGACTCGGCCGGGTGGACGGCGGAGCTGCGCATCCCCTTCTCGCAGCTGCGCTTCACCCGCGACGAGACGCAGACGTGGGGGCTCCAGGTGGTCCGCTACGTCGAGCGCCTCGCCGAGCGCTCGCACTGGGCGTTCTGGACCAAGGAGGAGGCCGGTGGCCCGCAGCGCTACGGCCACCTCGAGGGGGTGCGCATCCTCTCGCGCCCCCGCGGGTGGGAGGTCCTCCCGTACACCCTGGCCCGCGCCAGCTACGTCGCCCCCGCGCAGCCGGGGAGCCCCTTCCACCAGCCGCGCGACTACGACTGGCGGGTGGGCGCCGACGTCAAGGCGCTCCTGGGGAGCAACCTCACCCTCTCGGCCACGGTGAACCCCGACTTCGGGCAGGTGGAGGTCGACCCCGCGGTGGTCAACCTGTCGGCGTTCGAGACCTTCTTCCCCGAGCGGCGCCCCTTCTTCGTCGAGGGGAGCGGGCTCTTCGGGTTCGGGAGCTTCAGCTGCCGCTTCTGCAGCAACGTCAGCAGCATGTCGCTCTTCTACTCGCGGCGGATCGGGCGGCGGCCGCAGGGGCTGCACGGGTGGGAGACCGACTTCGAGCAGGTCCCCGAGAACACCCCCATCCTGGCCGCCGCCAAGCTCACCGGCCGCTTCGCCGGCGGGGTGCAGCTGGGCGTCCTCGACGCCGTCACCGGGAGCGAGCACGCCGACTACCGCACGGGGACGGCCGACTTCCGCCGCGAGGTGGAGCCGCTGACCAACTACCTGGTGGCCCGCGCCCGCCGCACCAGCCGGAGCGGGAACCACACGTTCGGCGTCATGGCCACCTCGGTGGCGCGCCGCTTCGACTACGACTCGCTGTCGTACCAGCTCCCCGGCCACGCCGAGAGCGTCGGGCTCGACTGGAGCCTGGCGTGGAAGGAGCGCACGTACACCCTGATGGGGAACGTGGCCTTCTCCAACGTCGGCGGCGACTCGCTCGCCGTCGTCCGCCTCCAGAACAACTCGACGCACTACTTCGCCCGCCCCGACCGCGGCGGCCACGGCAACGGGCTCTTCACCGACGCCTACGACCCGTCGCTCACCTCGCTGCGGGGGCACGGCGGCTACCTGCGGGTGGCGAAGGAGGCGGGGGCGGTGCGGTGGGAGTCGATGGTGAACTACCGGAGCCCCGGCTTCGAGGTCAACGACATGGCCTTCCTGACCCGGGCCGACTACGTCTGGATGAACACCAACGTCTGGCGCAACTGGACGCGCCCGACGAAGTACTACCGCGAGATCGGCACGGTGCTCGGCGGGCAGCAGCAGTACAACTTCGACGGCGACCCCACCGACCGGCAGGTGCATCTCTCGGGGTACGTGAACTTCCGCAACTACTGGGGGGCGGGGGCGTGGGTGATGCGCCGCCCGGAGGTCTACGACGACCGCGCCACCCGCGGCGGGCCGGTGGTGCGCCGCACCGGCGCCTCGTACTTCAGCGTCTGGGGGTTCACCGACTCGCGGAAGCGGGTGGTCCTCTCCAGCGAGCCCGAGTTCGGCTTCAGCGACGACGGCGGGCACAGCGCGTACGTGAACCTGGGGATGCGCTTCAAGCCGGCGTCGAACGTGTCGCTCTCCCTCTCTCCCTCCCTGCGCCAGAGCACGGGCCGGTCGCAGTACGTGGCCCGCTTCGACGACCCCGCGGCCGCGCACTTCGCCGGGCACCGGGTGGTCTTCGCCACCCTCGACCAGCGGACGCTGTCGATGGACACGCGCCTCCAGGTGACCTTCACCCCCACGCTCTCGCTGGAGCTCTTCGCGCAGCCCTTCGTCTCCTCGGGCGAGTACTACCAGTTCAAGGAGTTCGACGCGCCGCGCGGGCTGGCGAAGACGGAGTACGACGCCGGGCAGCTGACGGCGCTCCGCTCGGCCGCGGGGCTCGACTCGGTCTACGTCCTGGACCCCGACCGCGACGCCGCCACGGACGCCTTCACCTTCCGCAACCCGGACTTCAACCTCCGCTCCCTGCGGGGCAACGCGGTGGTGCGGTGGGAGTACCGCCCCGGCTCCACCCTCTTCTTCGTCTGGCAGCAGAGCCGCAGCCGCCGCGAGCGCTTCGGCGACTTCGACCCGCTCCGCGACGCGGAGGCCGTGTTCCTGGAGCGGCCGGACAACGTGTTCGTGGTGAAGGCGACGTACTGGCTGGGGCGGTGAGTGCGTCAGTGCGTCAGTGCGTCAGTGCGTTGGGGTCTGGTGAGGGCGAGGGGGTGGGAGGCGCGGGGCGGAGCTCCGCGCGGGCCCACA
>DATACF010000899.1:0-3360 GCA_036259235.1 Longimicrobium sp.
CTCACGCACTCACGCACTCACGCACTCACGCACTTCCGCACTTCCGCACTTCCGCCCGGAAACCCTTGGCGCCCCCGCCCCGTACGCGGTATCATCCATCGCGCTCCTCGCCCCCGTCCCGATCCCCCGTCCCGTCTCCATGGCGTTCCTGAACACCCGGAAGCAGCGCGCCGCCACCCTGGTCATCGGGCTGGGGGTGGCGATCGTCGTGGCGCTCCTCCCGTTCGCGGCGGGGCTGCTGGGGGCGGTGGTGCTGTACGTGATCTGCGCGCCGGTCCACCGGCGCCTCTGCCGCGCGCTCCCGCCGCGGGTGGCGGCGGTGGTGGTGATGCTGGGGGCGCTGGTGCTGATCCTCCTCCCCGTGGCCACCCTCCTGGGGCTGGTGCTGAGCGAGGCGCCCGAGACGCTCCACCAGATGCAGGAGAGCCAGGCGTTCGAGCGCGTGTCGCGGCTCCGGGTCGGGGGGATCGACGTGGGGGCGCAGCTGGCGGAGGCCGGGGGGACGCTGGCGAGCTGGGCGTCGGCGCAGGCGGTGGTCTTCTTCGGGAGCGCGGCGCGGGGGCTCCTGTCGCTGGTGATCGCCTTCTTCGGGCTCTATTACCTGCTGATGTCGCCCGGCGCGGTGTGGCCGCACATCCGCGACTTCCTCCCCTTCTCCGACGCCACGGCCGAGCGGCTCAAGGTCCGCTTCCTCCTGGTGACCGAGGCGACGCTGATCGGGACGCTGCTGACCGCCATCCTCCAGGGGACGATGGTGGGGGTGACGTTCTGGGCGCTGGGCTTGAGGGCGGCGGTCTTCTGGGGGTTCATCACCGGGCTGGTGTCGGTGCTCCCGGTGATGGGGAGCGCGCTGGTGTGGCTCCCCGCGACGGTGGTGCTGGCGGTGAACGGGCGGCTGGGGGCGGCGGCGGTGATGCTCCTGGTGGGCGGGGCGGCGGGGAGCATGGACAACATCGTCCGGCTGGTGGTCTTCCGCGCGGTCTCGAACATCCACCCCATGGCGACGCTGGTGGGGGCGTTCGCGGGGCTGAAGTACTTCGGGCTCCTGGGCGTCCTCCTGGGCCCGCTGGCCATCGCCTACTTCTTCGAGCTCCTCAAGATGTACCGCGAGGAGTACGTGGCGCCGCCTCCCGACGCCGACCCGGCCGCGCTCCCTCCCCCGCCGCCGGCGGGCGGGCTCGCGGACCCGGCGCGCGCCTGAAAGGTCGGGGCGGCGACAGGCTCCGTCGTTCCTCTCACGGGGGACGCGGGGGACACAGGGGGGACATCGCCCGCGTTCCGAACCTTTCCGTGTCCCCTGTGCCCCCTGTGAGAGATCGAAGCGGTTTTCCGTCACTCGAGGCCGTTCTTCCGCTTCCAGACCTGCCAGTAGACGACGGTGAGGACCGGGCCGGCGATGGAGACGCCGGACCCGGCGAAGAGGAGCGCCTCGCCCAGCTCCACCCCGACGACGGCGAACCCCGCCACCACCAGCGCCCCTCCCAGCACGCACCAGGCGATGCAGACGAGGAACGCGATCACGGCGGCGCAGGTGTCGGTCCGCGCCGCGCGCTCGTCGTCGGCGATGCGGCGCTGGATCATCTCTTCGGTCTCGCGGCGGATCGACATGGGCGCGGGCGAGGGGTTCGAGGGTGAGGGGCCGGGAGACGCGCCTGTACACGGCCGCGCTCCGTCCGGTCCGCGGCGCGGATTAGGAGCCGGTTAGCCCTTACGGAGGCGCCCGCCCGAGACGGCTGTTTCCCGCGGGGCGCTTGCATCGGCGGGAGATCGGGCGCATCTTCGAGGCGCTGAAACCTCGCCGTCCCCCTTCCGTATTCCACCCCCGCCGAACCGCTGGACGGCACGCCCTCACCCATCGCCGCGCGCGGCCGGCCTCTCTGCCGCGCAGGACCCGGAACGACATGGCGATACGCGAAGGACGCTGGGACTGCCCGAGCTGCGGCTCGCGGGGGCAGCTGGGGCGCAACGTCAACTGCGCCGGCTGCGGGAACCCGCGCCCCAAGGGGATCCGCTTCTACCTCCCCGGGAACGAGCCGGAGGTCTCCGACGCCGCGCGGCTGGCCGAGGCCCGCGCGGGCGCCGACTGGGTGTGCGAGCACTGCGGCGGGAGCGCCCGCGCCACGCAGGACGCCTGCCCCGGGTGCGGCGCCCCCCGCGGGAGCAGCCCCGGGCAGGAGACCCGCGTCTACGGCAGCGACGAGGTCCCCCGCTCGGGCGACGACGACGAGAAGCCCGCAGCCCCGCAGCCGCTGGTGGGATCGAAGGCTAGGGGCGGTGACGGCGGGAAGAAGAGCGGCGGCGGGTGCGGCTGCCTGGGCTGCATCGGGCTCATCATCCTCTTCTTCATGCTCCTGGGGATGTGCGACGGTGGCGGCCCGCGCCGAAGCTCGCGCGCCAGCCGCCCGGTGGAGCGCACCGCGACCCTCCCCGAGGCGCGGATGGAGGCGGTGATCACCGCCAAGAGGTGGATGCGCGAGGTGCATACGCAGAGCTACCGCACCGTCACCGAGGACGACTGGACCCTCCCGGCGGGCGCGCAGCTGGTGCGCAGCTACCGCGCGGTGCGCTCGTACAACCGCGTCCTCGACCACTACGAGACGCGCACCCGCCAGCGCTCCGAGCGGGTGCAGGTGGGGACGCGCGAGTACACCTGCGGGCAGCGCGACCTGGGGAACGGCTACTTCGAGGACGTCACCTGCACCGAGCCCGAATACGAGACGCGCTCCTACGAGGAGACCTACCAGGAGCCCGTCTACCGCAACGACCCGGTCTACGCCACCAAGTACGAGTACCGGATCAAGCGGTGGGTGCCCAACCCGTTCCTCGTCGAGCGGGGCGTGGGCGACACCGACCCCGTGTGGCCCGCGTTCACCCCGAGCGACACCACCCGCGAGATGAAGCGCGCCGGGGTGTACGAGATGACCTTCAAGACCGCCGACGGGAAGACGTACACCACCGACGTCGGGATCCAGGACTACCGTCTCAACCGCCTCAACCAGGCGGTGATGATCCAGCGGATCGGCCGCCACGACGTCGACATCGTCCGCGGCCGCACCGCCGAGGCCGTCGACACCACGGCGTCCGCGCCCGCCCGCGCGGACACGGCGAAGGCGAACTGATCGAGGGTCTCACGCGAAAGACGCGGAGGGCGCGGAGAGGGCCTCTCCGCGCCCTCCGTTTTTTTCGATCAACAGGGCTCCGCAACGGCAGGTCTCACGCAGAGGAGCAGAGTCAGCAGAGAACGCCATGAAGTCCTCTGCTGACTCTGCTCCTCTGCGTGAGACCTGCCGTTGCGGAGCCCTGTTGATCGAAAAAAACGGAGGGCGCGGAGAGGCCCTCTCCGCGCCCTCCGCGTCTTTC
>DATACF010000900.1:0-14826 GCA_036259235.1 Longimicrobium sp.
GTACGCCGGACGTCCGGCGCGCTCGGTGGCGGCCACGCTCGACCCCGCCACCCTGTTCTCGTCTGTCACTTTCGAAGGTAGCACCCCCCCGGGGGGCGCGCAACACCTCCGTGAGCGTCCCGAAACGTCCGCGTGACGCCCACGCAAAATCCATTCTCTCCACGATTCTCCGCGCCGAAGCTGGACGCCCCGGGCACGTGGCCGCTTCCACGCGGTGCGCAACTGACAAGCGCCGGATGACGGCCGCGCATCGTCTTGTGGGAACGTCTCTTGCGACCCCGTCCGGGCTCTTCCGGACACGCGAGGGACACACCAGGGGAGGGACGATGTCGAACCTGAAGGAGACCACCCAGACCGGCGCGGGCGGGCAGACCTCGGCCAACACGGGGATGCGGCCCGAGGGCGACGAGGGGCGCGACAACCAGGGGGCCGAGTTCGGCGCGGCCGACAGGGCCACGCGCGGCACCGACCGCGACCTCGACCGCTCGGGGACGTCGAAGAACCAGGGGCACGGCCACCCCCGCGAGGAGCGCGGCGCCAGCCACGACTGACGCCGCCGCCGGTCCGACGCGGCCGCCCCGGCACCCGCCGGGGGCGGCCGCGCGCGCGTCCGTCCACCGCGGCGAAGTTCAATATCCACCGAAGAATCGCCGAACCTGGCTGCCGCTCCGGGGTATCATCTCCTGTCCGTGAAGCTCTCGTTTTCCGCTCCTGAAAGGGAGGATTCCGAATGCGGCAGATGATCGACCTCGAAGCGTCGGGGGGCGTCGACCACGACCGGCTGGAGCGCGGGGTGTCGCTGCAGGCGCTGCGGGTGGCGCCGGGGCGGTACCGGGTCCTGGGCGGGCGCGACGAGCACTGGGTGGACCTGGTGACCCCCAACCAGCCCCGCTGCGACTGCGGCGACCACCTCTGGCGCGAGCGCGTCTGCAAGCACATCCTGGCCGCGCTCCTCCGCGAGGGCGACCCGCGCGTGCTGGCCTCCGTGGGCGCGCTGGTCCGCGACCTCCGCCACGCCGCCACCCCGCCCCGCCCCCCGCGCCGCCGCCGGCGCCCGGAGCCGCCGCCGGGGTACTGAGCCCCCGCGTCCTCCCCTCCGCAGCTCTCCCCGGGCGAATCAGCCCCCCATCCCAGCGACGGCCGTCCGCCCGACCACACCGGCCCCTCCGTGTGTCGTCCCGAGGCCCGGCCACGCGGAATCCGCCCGTACACCGATGTTCGCAGGGCCGTGGGGATCTACTCGCGGCCACACGGATGCCCGGCGCGGCAGCCCGCGCGGCAACCGCGGCCGCACGTCGTCCCGTCGTTGCCGGGCAGGAAAGGCTGCGGCATCGACGGAGTCCGTCGCGGACGCGGCCACCGTGCGCGCTTCCGCTGCGGCCATTCGCGCATGCCTCGGCCAGATCCCCACGGCCCTGCGGTCTTCCGTGCCGCGGCTGGCTCCCGGTGGCGGGCCTCGGGATGACAAATCGTTGAGGCGCCGTTGTTTACCGGTGCTCCGTCACGCCCGCCTGACGGCAGAACTCCAGGAGGGGGCAGGTGGAGCACTTCGGCGCGCGGCCGGTGCAGACGTGCTTGCCGAAGGGGACGAGGAGCTCGTTGATCTCCACCCAGTAGCGCTTCGGGAGGACGCCCTCAAGCGCGGTCATCGTCGCCTCGGGCGTCGCGGCGCGGACGTAGCCCCAGCGGTTGGCGACGCGGTGCACGTGGACGTCCACCCCGATCCGCGGCTCGCCGCACGCGATCCCCATCACCAGGCTGGCGCACTTGGGGCCCACGCCGCGGAAGGAGAGGAGCACGGCCTCGTCGCAGGGGAGCGCGCCGCCGTGCTCGGCCACCGCGTGGCGGGCGATCTCGTGGAGGGTGGCGGCCTTGGTCTCGTGGAAGGTGCAGGCGCCGATCAGCGCGTCGACTTCGTCCTCCGAGAGCGCCGCCACCTCGGCCGGGGTGCGGGCGCGGGCGAAGAGGCGGCGCGCCACCGGGAGCGTCACCTCGTCGCGGGTGCGGATGGAGACGAGGCAGGCGGCGAGCTGCTCGAAGGGGGTGGCGAACCCCTCGTCGCGCAGCTCGAAGAGGGCGGCGCGGGGGTACGGGCGGACGGCGGCGCGGAGGCGGCGGAAGACCTCGGCGACGTCGAAGGGGCGCTTCGGCACGCGGGGAAGCTCCGAAGAGAGGACCGGACGCGCTGGACGGACGAGGAGGCCGCCGGGCAACTCGCGCGCCCGGCGGCCTCTTCGTCCGTCACAGATTCCGCCGTGACGGAATCCGCGTCCGCGGCGTCAGTCGGGGCGCGTGCCGCCCACGGCGGGGTCGCCCTTGCTCTCGCCGCCGCGCTCGCGGATGACGCCCCTGGGGGTGTCGGGGCGGGCGGCGTCGGCGGTGTTGGGCTCGCGCTGGCGGGCCTCGGGGATCCCGGCCACCTTCTGGCCGTAGCCGCCGGCGGGCTTGTCGGGGTCGTCCTCCAGCCCCGGCGCCGAGAAGTCGGGGCCGCCGTCGGGTCCGTCGGCGAAGCCGGCCTCGGCGAACGCCTGCTCGCCGAGCGGGTCGTCGTCCTCGATCTCCTCGGGGTCGAAGGCCGGGTCCTGGTTCCGTCGCGTCATTCGTCTCTCCTGTCCCTCGGGTGTGGTGAAGTCAGCGGCGCGGCCGGATGGTGCGCTCGAACTCGTAGCCGTAGCGCTGGGCCCAGCGCTCGAGCGCCCGGTCGCCGCCGCGTCCGTACAGCGGGCTCTGGCGGGGAGGCACGCGGGGCTCGTCGCGCGGGTAGCGGCCGGGGTAGCCCATGGGGACGTACCCCGTCCCCGGCCCCCACCCCGCCCAGCCGAGTACGGGGTCCCACGCCAGCGGCGACAGGGTGAAGGGCGCCCACCCGGTGGCGTCGTACGGGAAGTCCTGTCCGTCGCCCGTCCCGTAGCCGCCGTTGGGGACGTCGCCGTACCCCGCGTCCCACCCGCCCCCGCGCCGGTAGCCGCGGTCGTACCCGCCCCCGCCCCCGTACGCCCGGTCGTAGCCGACACGCCCCGCGTACCCGCGGTCGTAGCCGCCGCCGTACCGTCCGTGGCTCTCGCGCCCGCGGTACTCCGCGTCGTAGCGGTCGCGCCGCGGGCCGTAGTCGTTGCCGTATCTCCACATCGGTGGCATCGTGCGCCTCCTTTCGTCCGTTCGTGACGACCCCCCTGGGCGAACGCAAGGAGCGTGCATGCTCCGCGGAGGGCATCCGATCACGTGGCGGGCGGAGTAGATTCCTCGGTCGTTCCTCCCTCGGAATGACAGGCGGGGCCTGCCGCGCGTCCGACGACCCGACCCAGGACTCAGGACCGGGCACTGGCACTTGTCACCGGGCACTTGACCCCCGAAACGGAACGCCGATTGCACCCGCGGCGTACACGAGTGCAGCAAAGGAGACTTCGTGATGACCTGGTTGTTCTTCGTCGCCGCCGTCGCCCTCGCGCTGCCGTGGGGGGCCCAGCACTACCTCCACCGGCTGCCGTACGCGCCCGAGTGCCCGCGCTGCCGCGCCGTCACCGGCCAGCCCGGCGAGGCGGGCGCGGCCGACCGGCTCCTGAGCCTCCTCTCGGCCACCACCCTGCGCATCTGCACCCGGTGCGGGTGGGCCGGGCGGATGCGCTGGAAGCTGGCCGCCGAGCGCGCCCGCGGCCGCCGCCACTCGTAGCCCCGCTCCCCCTCGCGGACGGCCCCTCCGTCCGCTTCCGCGCGCCCCGCTGCGACGCCCTTCCGTCACAGTTCCGTCGAATCTTTTCCTGCCATGGGCGACGGGTTGCGACCGCCCCGGCGGCGGTCTATGTTCCCCCCCGCGACCACCCCCGCGAGACCCCGTTTCCAGCGCAAGACCAACTTGATGACGAGGAACATTGCCGGTCCCGGCTCGGCCCAGGCGTTCGTGGAGCAGCGCCGCGCCCGCATCCAGTCGCTCCTGGGCCGCACCCCGGAGCCGGTGACGAGCGAGGCCGCGCCGCTCGCCCCCGAGCGCCTGGCGCACCTGCGGCGCGACGCCGAGGAGCTGTACTGGAACGAGCTGGTGTGGGAGGAGCTCACCGACGAGGAGGCGATCTCCGGCGGGCACATGACCGAGATGGTCTTCCCCGGCTTCCTGGCCTTCGTCGACGGCCTCCTCCTGGAGCGCGTGCAGCCCGACGCCCAGTCGCCGGCGTGCCCGCGCCCCGAGGCGGTCGAGGAGGTGCTGACCTTCCTGGGCGAGCGCTACGCCGAGGCCACCGCCGACCTGGAGGCCGGCGCCGACTCGCAGAAGGTGGTGTGGGCGCGGATGATGACGCGCCACCTGATCGACCTGGTCCTCTACCGGCTCTACCGGCTGGGCCGCGACGAGCAGGAAGCGCTCGAAGCGCAGCCCTGACGCCGGTCGGACGCGTGGAAGACGGCGCCGGATCCTTCTCCGGCGCCGTCCTTCGTTTCCCCTTCCGTCCCCCTCCCGTGCCCCGTTTCCCCTTCGGCCGCGGGGCCTCGCGCCCCGGACACCCGTACCTGGCGGGGGCGCCGCTCCTGATCGCCCACCGCGGCGGCTCGGCGCTGGCGCCCGAGAACACGCTCGTCGCCTTCCGCCGCGCGCTTCTCTGGTGGGGCGCCGACGTGCTGGAGACCGACGTCCAGCCCACCGCCGACGGCGACGCGGTCGTCATCCACGACCCCACGGTCGACCGCACCACCGACGGCGCGGGGCGCGTCTCCGAGATGACCGTAGCCGAGCTGGGGCGCCTCGACGCGGGGTTCCGCTTCACCCCCGACGGCGGGAAGACCTTCCCCTTCCGCGGGAAGGGGGCGCGGATCTCGACGTTGCGCGAGGTGCTGACCGCCCTCCCGGACGCGCGGGTGAACGTGGAGGTCAAGGACGCGCGGGCGCAGGAGGCCGTGTGGCGCACGGTGCACGAGCTGGGCGCCGTTCACCGGGTGCTGGTCGCGGCGGGCGACCGGCGCAACCGGCGGCGCTTCGATTCGTACCCCGGGCCCACCAGCGCGTCGGCACAGGAGATGTACGCCTTCTACGCGGCGCACCTCTGCCGCGCCACGCGCTTCTGGTCGCCCCCCGTGGACGCCTTCCAGATGCCCGAGCGCCACGGCGGCCGCCAGGTCCTCACCCCGCGCATGCTCCGGGAGATCCACGCCCACAACGCCGCCGTGCACGTCTGGACGATCGACGAGACGGAGGACATGCGGCGCCTCCTGGAGTGGGGGGTGGACGGGCTGGTGACCGACCGGCCCGACCGGCTGGCGCGCCTCCTCCACGAGCGGAACGGGCGCCCGCTTCCGCCGGGGGTGCCGGAAGGGGAGATGGAGCCCTGGCTGGAATGGTTGTTGCGCGCCTGAAGGGGCTTCGGCGCGCGCCGCTTCCGGACCGCGCGCCGGCTGTTCTGCGCAACCCGGGACCGCCAGGAGGAGAGATGCCGCGCTACGACGAGGGCTACGGCCGCACCTCGGGGTACGACCCCCGCGCCGCCCGCGAGGCCTACACCGAGGGCGGGTTCGGCCCCCCGTTCCAGCAGCGGGTGCTCCGCCACGGAAACGGCGGCGGCTACGGCCACGGTCGCGGCGGCCCGCGCTACGACCCCGCCAACGCCTACGACGGCGACTTCCGCCCGCACCGCGGGTGGGGGGGGGCGATGGAGGACGACGAGTCGCACGACGACCGGGGCGGCGGCGCGCTCTACGGCCCCGCGCGCTACGGTCTGGGCCCGTACTACCGCCGCCTCCACCAGCGCACCCGCCCCGACGACGAGCTCAAGGCCGACGTCGAGGAGGCGCTCTTCTACGACACCTGGGTCGACGCCGAGGCCATCACCGTCGAGGTCAGCGGCGGCGTCGTCACCCTTCGCGGCGATCTCCCCGACCACGACGAGGTCCGCTTCGCCACCGACGACGCCTGGGACGTCGAAGGCGTCCGCGGCGTCCGCTCCGAGCTCCGCGTCGACCCCGGCAAGCGCAAGCCCATCGACGGCCTCGACCGGCGAAACGACCGGGCCGAGTCCAGCAGAGTCGGGAACAGCTGACCGTCTGCTCGACGGAACGGAAGACACCGCCTCGCGACCCGCGGGGCGGTGTCTATTTGTGTCGTGTTCAGACGGGGGTTCGCGCTAACTTCGGATGCGACCGGCTCCCCCTGCGCTCGTCATTCCGAGCGAGGAACGAGCGAGGAATCTACTCGCCTCGCCGGGAGGATTCGCCGCGAGAGCGAATGCTGGATCGCGTCCCAGGAGACCCGATGCTTCGCGTCCCGACGCACGGCCGGAGGCCGCCGACATCGACAAGATCGAGCCGCTCGACGCCGCGAAGGTGGCGTGATCGCTCCGATCCCCGATTTCCCTCGTGCCCGGCGCAGCGTTAAGTTGCGCCGGGCACGCGCGTTTCCCCCGGATTGGCCGCGGTGCGGAATCGGCGGGTCCGGCGTTCGCGCGCCCGGCGGTCCTCGGGGCAAGGCGAGTAGATTCCTCGCTCGTTCCTCGCTTCGGAATGACAGGGCGGGGACGGTGCGTCCAGCCGCTTCCTCCTCCTCCCGTCGTCTTCCTTCCCGGTCCGATGCGGAAACGTCCCTCGCTGGTGCGGCGGTTCAGGCGGAGGCTGCGGGCGCTGGGGCTGGCGCGGGGGAACGCGCACGTCCTGGTGGCCGTCTCGGGCGGGGCCGACTCGGTGGCGCTCCTCCACCTGCTGCGCTTCCACGCCGCCGACTTCGGCATCCTCCTCTCCGCCGCGCACTTCGACCACGCCATGCGCCCGGGGAGCGACGCCGACGCGCGGTGGGTGCAGGGGCTCTGCGCCGCGTGGGACGTCCCCCTCGCGGTGGGGCGCGCCAGCCGGCGCCTGCGCTCCGAGGCGGACGCGCGCGAGGTGCGGTACGCCTTCCTCCACGACGTCGCGGCGCAGGCCGGCGCCACCCTCGTCGCCACCGCCCACCACGCCGACGACCAGGCCGAGACGGTCCTCTTCCGCATCCTGCGCGGCACCGGGCCGGCGGGGCTGGCCGGGATCGCGGACCTCGACCGGGAGAGCGGGCTCGTCCGCCCCCTCCTCCCCTTCTGGCGAAGCGAGATCCGGCAGTACGCGAGAAAAAACCGCCTCCGCTGGCGCGAGGACGCCACCAACCGGAGCGCCGGTCCCGCGCGGAACCGCATCCGGCTGGAGCTCCTGCCCTGGATCGAGCGCACCGTCGCCCCGGGCGCGCGACGGAGCCTGGTGCGCCTGGCCGGCCTCGCGCGCGACGACGAGGCCGCGTGGGAGCGGGCGCTGGCGGGGGAGATCGGCCACGTGGAGCGGGAAGAAGAAGGGCGGGCCGTCCTTGTTCGCCCGGCGCTGGCGGCTTATGATTCGGCCGTCGCCGCGAGGCTGCTCCGCTCGGTGCTGCGCCGCTTCGGGATCGTCCTGGGCCGGACGGGAACCCGTACGGCGCTTCGGTTTATCTGCACGGCACCCAGTGGCCGCGTCCTGGAGCTTCCCGGCGGCGCGCGGATCGCCACCGAGTTCGACCTCGCCCGCGTCGAGCGCGCCCCGCAAGCGGCGCCGCCCCCGGACGAGCCCCTCGAGATCGGCGGCGGCGACGGCGAAGGGGTCCTGGTGGTCGGCGGCGCGCGGAAAGCGGCGGCGTGGCGGAGCGGGAGGTGGGACGGGCGTCCGGCGGGCGCGGACGGAATCGTTCTCCCGCTGGAAGGGCTCGCCCTCCCGCTGGTGCTCCGCGGCTGGCGCCCCGGCGACCGGGTGCGGACGCCGGGGGGGACGAAGACGCTCAAGAAGCTCTTCGGCGAGGCGCGCGTCCCCCGCTCGATGCGGGCTCGCGTGCCGGTGCTGGCCGACGCCGGCGGCGCCGTACTCTGGGTGGCGGGCCTGGCGAGGGCCGTGCCGCCGCCCCGCCCGGGGGAGCCGGGACTCACCGTCGACGTCACCGATGCCTGACTCGGAGCTGACCCTGGCGCTCACCGGCGGCCGGGAGCTGAAGCGGATCGTCTACACCCGCGACCAGATCGCCGCCCGCGTCGCCGAGATGGGGCGGCAGATCGCCGCCGACCTCCCCGCGGGGGAGGACCTCCTGGTGCTGGGGCTCCTCAAGGGCTCCTTCATCTTCCTGAGCGACCTGGTCCGCGAGATCCCCCGTCCGCTGCACGTGGACTTCCTGGTGGCCTCCAGCTACGGGAGCGGCACCACGACGTCGGGGAAGGTCGACCTCCTCTACGACCCGAACGCCGCCTTCGAGGGGCGCCACGTCATCCTGGTCGAGGACATCGTCGACAGCGGCACAACCCTCTCGCGCCTGGTGCCCATGCTCCAGGCGCGCGGGCCGAGGTCGCTGGAGATCTGCACCCTCCTCCACAAGCACGTCGCCCCCGACCTGATCCGCGAGCCGAGGTGGGTCGGGTTCGACGCGCCGAACGAGTTCCTGATCGGCTACGGTCTGGACCACTCCGAGGACTTCCGCAACCTGCCGTTCATCGGGAGCCTGTAGGGCTCCCTTTCAACCCCGGCGGTCCTCCCGGCGCACGCGCGCCGCGAGGGACACGAGGTACGCACATGGCCGACGCTCCGAACGCACCGAAGGGTCCCCGCTGGGGGCGGATCACCCGCACCGCCTCCTTCTGGGCGCTCCTGGTCCTCATCTCCATCATGCTGGTGCAGCTCACCTCGAGCCGCACCCCGCCCGTGACGGAGATCACCTACACCCAGTTCAAGCGCCAGCTCGCCGCCGGCAACATCGTCGAGGCCACCATGATCGGCGGCGCCGACGGCCAGCTGGTGCAGGGGCGCTTCCGCACCTCCGTCCGCGGCCCCGAGGGCGGCATCGAGAACTTCCGCGTCCGCCTCCCCGTGGCGAACGACGAGAAGCTCCTGGCCTCCATGGAGCAGGCCGGCGTCGACATCACGGGGAAGAAGGAAGAGCTGAACTGGTGGATGGCCGTCCGGGGGCTGCTGCCCTGGCTCCTGATCATCGCCTTCTGGATCTTCATCTTCCGCCAGATGCAGGCGAGCGGGAACAAGGCGTTCCAGTTCGGGAAGAGCAAGGCGAAGCTGCTGACGGGCGACACCCCGCGCGTCACCTTCGACGACGTGGCCGGCGCCGACGAGGCCAAGGTCGAGCTCCAGGAGATCGTCGAGTTCCTCAAGGACCCCAAGCGCTTCTCGCGCCTGGGCGGCCGGATCCCCAAGGGCGCGCTCCTGGTGGGCCCCCCGGGGACGGGGAAGACGCTCCTGGCGCGCGCCGTGGCGGGCGAGGCCGGGCGGCCCTTCTTCTCGATGAGCGGCTCCGACTTCGTGGAGATGTTCGTGGGCGTCGGCGCCAGCCGCGTGCGCGACCTCTTCGAGCAGGGGAAGGCCCACGCGCCGTGCATCATCTTCATCGACGAGATCGACGCCGTGGGGCGCCACCGCGGCGCGGGGCTCGGCGGCGGGCACGACGAGCGCGAGCAGACGCTGAACCAGCTCCTGGTGGAGATGGACGGCTTCGAGGGGAACGACGGCGTGATCCTGATCGCCGCCACCAACCGCCCCGACGTCCTCGACCCCGCGCTCCTGCGCCCCGGGCGCTTCGACCGCCAGATCGTGGTCGACTCGCCGGACGTGAAGGGGCGCGAGGGGATCCTCCGCGTGCACCTGAAGAAGATCCCCACCGCCGCCGACGTCAGCATCCCGGTGCTGGCCCGCGGGACGCCGGGGATGAGCGGCGCCGACCTGGCCAACCTGGTCAACGAGGGGGCGCTCCTGGCCGCGCGGCGGAACAAGGACATGGTCTACATGGCGGACCTCGAGGACGCCAAGGACAAGGTGATGCTGGGCGCCGAGCGGCGGAGCCTGGTGATGAAGGAGGAGGAGCGGCGGCTGACGGCGTACCACGAGGCGGGCCACGCCATCTGCGCCATGAAGGTCCCCGGGAACGACCCCCTCCACAAGGTCACCATCGTCCCCCGCGGGCGGGCGCTGGGGCTGGCCTTCACCCTCCCCGAGGACGACCGGGTGTCGGTGACGCGGCAGCAGATCGAGGCGCGGCTGGTGATGGCGTACGGCGGGCGCGTGGCCGAGGAGCTGGTCTTCGGGCGCGAGCGGGTGACCACGGGGGCGCAGGGCGACATCCAGACGGCCACCAACATCGCCCGCAACTACGTGACGCACTGGGGGCTCTCCGACGCCGTGGGCCCGATCATGGTCGGCGAGCACGAGCAGGAGGTCTTCCTGGGGCGCGACCTGGGGCACCGCCGGGGGATCTCGGAGAGCACCGCCCAGATGGTGGACGCCGAGATCTCCCGCGTGGTGGGCGAGGCGTACGAGCGCGCCCAGGCCACCCTCTCCGGGAACCTCGACCTCCTCCACCGCGCCGCCGAGGCGCTCCTGGAGCGCGAGACGCTGACCCGCGAGGACCTGGAGCTCCTGGCCGGCGGGGGCGAGCTTCCCCCCTTCCGCGCCGCCGCCCCGGTCGCCACCCCGCCCGAGCTCCCGGCGCCCCTCCCGGCCGCCGCCAAGGACCGCGCGACGGGAGTCGAGGGCCTGAAGCCGCGGCTGGCGTAAGAAAGGGAAGCCCTGAGTCCTGAGTGAGAGTGGCGCGCGAGGCCGAGTCCTCGTACTTTCGCCACTTAGCGCTCAGGACTCAGGACTCAGGACTTTTCTATGCACACCTGGCGGCTGCGCGGGCACACGCTGGACCTCGACGCGCGGCCGCGCGTGGTGGGGGTCCTCAACGTGACGCCCGACAGCTTCAGCGACGGGGGCCGGTTCCGCGACGCGGGGCCGGCCCTCGCGCGCGCCCGGGCGCTGGTGGCCGAGGGGGCCGACGTCCTCGACGTGGGCGGCGAGTCGACGCGGCCGGGGGCGGGGGAGGTGGGGGCGGACGAGGAGACGGCGCGGGTCCTCCCGGTGGTGCGGGCGATCAAGGCGGAGCTGTCGGTGCCGGTCTCGGTCGACACGCGGAAGGCGGCGGTGGCGCGCGAAGTGCTCGCGGCGGGGGCCGACGCGGTCAACGACGTGTCGGGGCTGGCGGACCCGGAGATGGCGGGGGTCGTCGCCGCCACGGACGCGGGGCTGGTGCTGATGCACATGCGGGGGACGCCGGAGACGATGCAGACCCTGACGGACTACGACGACGTGGCGGAGGACGTGGCGGCGGAGCTGGAAGGACCGATGGCGCGGGCGGCGGCGGCGGGGATCGGCGCGGAGCGGATCGTGGTCGACCCCGGGGTGGGGTTCGCCAAGACGGCGGCGCAGAACCTGGCGCTGATCGCGGGCGTCGGCGCCCTGGCGCGGCGGCTGGGGCGGCCGGTCCTCCTGGGGCCGTCGCGGAAGGCGTTCATCGGGCACATCCTGGGCGGCGTGCCCGCGGAGGCGCGCGACGCGGGGACGGTGGGGGCGTGCGTGGCGGGGCTCCTGTGCGGGGCGCGCCTCTTCCGGGTGCACGAGGTGCGGGCGGCGCGCGAGGCCTTGCTGGTGGCCGACGCGGTCCTGCGGGCGCGGGAGGGGCGGGGGTGAGCGACTTCTTCACGCAGGTGGGGTTCCTGGGGCCCAACTGGAAGGACCTCCTCGAGATCCTGATCGTCGCCTACGTCTTCTACCGCGTCCTCCTGGTGCTGGCGGGGACGCGGGCGATCCAGATGCTCCTGGGGCTCTTCCTGGTGGTGGGGGTCTACGCGGCGGCGCGCCTCTTCAACCTGGATCTCCTCGAATACCTGCTGGCGACGCTCTTCCAGTTCGGCGTCATCGCCGCGCTGGTGGTCTTCCAGCCGGAGCTGCGGAGCGCGCTGGCGCAGCTGGGGCAGAACCGCCTCTTCCGCTTCTTCACCCGGCTGGAGGAGCGCGAGGTGGCCGGCGAGATCGTGGAGGCGGTGGAGGAGCTCTCGCGCGACAAGACGGGGGCCATCATCGCGGTGGAGCAGGAGATCGGGCTGGGGGAGTACGTCGAGACGGGGACGCCGCTCCAGGCCCGCGTCTCGGCGCCGCTGCTGCAGAACATCTTCACGCCGTACTCGCTGCTGCACGACGGGGCGGCGGTGGTGCGGGGCGACGAGATCGTGGCGGCGGGGGTCATCCTCCCCCTCACCCAGTTCCCCGTGGCCGACCGCACGCTGGGGACGCGCCACCGCGCGGCGCTGGGGCTCTCGGAGGAGACCGACGCGCTGGTCATCGTCGTCTCCGAGGAGACGGGGACGATCTCCGTCGCCCACCGCGGCCGCCTCCAGCGCGGCCTCACCCCCGACGCCCTCCAGAAGGTCCTCGCCGCCGGCGAGCTCCCCGCCGACGCCGCGGCCGCGGTCGTCACGCGGACGTCGTAGGGGGGCGACTCTGCCAGGCTGACGTTTTGGAGCTCACGTTCGCTTGCGCCAGTAGCCGAACCGGCGCCGGTGGTGCGCGGCCGCGATGACGAGAACGTAGTCTGGGAGAATACGGTAGACGAGATAATACGGGAAAGCCTGGAGGACCAGCCGACGGGCATTGTGGCGGATCTTGGGTCCGTAGTACGGGTTTTCCGCCAGCAGGGCGAGGCCGCGTTCCACCGCGTTCAGGAACTCTCGCCCCTGGCTGGGGGCTTTCGCCTCATAGTGGTTCGCCGCCGAAAGGATCTCCTCCTGCGCGTCCGCGTGAACGACGACCAGGATCACTTCCGTAGCCTCGCCCGTATCTCGGCGATGGCCTGGTCGGCCGGAAGCGCCTTCTTCTCGCCGGAGAGGTACTGCTGGTAACGCCGCTCCGCCTCTTCTTCCCAATAATCCGCGGTTTCCGGGTCCAGCTCACCGCCTTCCTCCGGATCGTCTTCCAGGCTCGCGGCCAGCGCTTGCGCGAGCCGCGCACGCGCTTCGCGCGGGAGGCTCAGGAGGTCGGATTCGATCTGCTCGATCTGGTCTACGTGCGCACTCATCTTCAACGATCCTGTTGAGGTTCCGTACTCAATGTAATCCCGATCTGTCCGTTCGTTCCAGACTCCGCAAGCAATCCGCCAGCGGCCGAACGACTGATGAAGGAAGAGACCCGCCGGACGAATCCGGCGGGCCTCTTCCCTCATCCTACCCTTCCATCATCCTACCGATCCGGGCGTCCGGCTCAGTAGACGGGCCAGGGCCAGGGCTCGCCGGCGGCCTGGTTGCCGACCTTGCTGACGAGGGTGAAGCCGGAGCTGGAGCAGGAGCGCGAGGTGAAGGCCTCGTAGGTGTAGCCGAAGCAGCTCTCCACCGGGCTGCGGCTGATGTTGATCGTCCGCAGCGTCATCGAGGGGGCGGCCTCGTACGTCTGGCCGCCGGAGGTGAAGCGGACGACGATGTCGTAGGTGGAGCCGTACGGGGTCATGGTCCCGAAGCTCCCCGTCTGCGAAATGTGGCGGTGATAGACGTTCTCCACCCCGGTGGCGCCGTCGTAGGTGAGCGAGTAGGTGGTGGAGTGGTAGGTCACGCTCCCCGCGAGCCGCTCGTACGAGAAGAAGGTGCGGCCGCCCGCGGCGGGCCCCTCGCTGCACGCCGAGAAGAAGATCTGCTGGCCGTAGTCGTAGTCGGCCACGCACGCCGGGCCCCACCACGGCTTCACCGAGTCCGACGTGTAGCTCTCGGCGTGCAGCGTGACGCCGCCCGTGCCCTGCGACGCCTCGACGGTGAAGGGGAGGGGGAGGCCGACCGGCATGTAGCCGCTCATCTGCCCGCGCTGGTCGACGCGGATGCTCCCGCTCTCCTCCAGGCTCTCGCCGCGGCTCCCGTTCGACGCGTCGCTCCACTGGTTGGTGAAGCGGCTGACGCTCACGATGGAGTCGCTCGAGACGTAGGCGCTGTACGAGAGGCCGGCGGGGTTGGTGACCTCGATCGTCGAGGTGGCCGTGTTGTTCGAGGTGTCCCAGTCGCCCGGCTGGACGTTGCTCACCCGCGCCTCCAGGGTGCGCGTGCCGGTGGCGCTCAAGGAGAGGGTGAAGGCGCAGGTCACCGCGTCGCCGGCGTCGACCCAGGCGCCGCTGACGCGGTCGGTGGGCTGGCCGTCGACGTAGAGCCAGCAGTCGGCGCGGGCGCCGACGTCGCCGTTGAGCTCGCGCACCACCGCCAGGACGTTGACCGGCGTGTTGACGTACGCCTGCCCGGGGTTCGAGAGCGAGACGGCGAGGTCGGGGCGGAGCTTGACGGTCTCGGTGGCGGTGACCACGTCGGTCCGGGAGGGTTCGATCCCGTTCACGTTGGCCTGCACCTCCAGCCGCTCGCCGCGGGTGACCCCGCCGTAGACCTGCGTGAAGGTGGCGCCCGAGAGGCCGTTGTGGGTCCGGGTGAAGCTCTGCGCGCCGTTGGTGTCGAAGGCCTTCACCTGCACCTTCGAGATCGACGGCGTCCCCGGGCGCGCGGAGTCGGTGGAAGACGCGGTGGCGACGAGCTCCGCGCGGCCGTCGGCGCCCAGGAGGGCGAGCGCGGTGAGCTGGCCCAGGCCGGCGCGGCCGGTGGCGGGCTTGAGGCCGGCGTCGCGGTACTTCACCGTGTTCGAGATCAGCTGGATCCCGGACGCGGCCGCGTTCATCGCCGGGCGCGACGCGGTCGGCGCGCGCCCCGCGCCGGGCGCGGTGACCGAGTCGGAGCAGGCGGCCGCGGTGGCGGCCAGGAGCGCGGCGGCGCCCGCGCGGAAGTAGTGGGTGGACATCGAGTGGGCCTTCCCGTGTGTCGGGTGGAGACGGTCGCGGCGCGGAGCTGCGCTGCGGCGAGACGGCCCGGGAAAGGGCAACGACCGGACCCGACAGGTGTTTCCGGGTAAACGCTTGAATCGCAATCAGATGCGAATTTTGTCGGGTCGTGTTTCTGTCGCGGTGCGGCCCAGCGGTGTCTCGTGGTGAGACAGTCGCCCAAACGGATGAAGGGAGGCCCGCCGCGCGGCGGG
>DATACF010000901.1:0-2505 GCA_036259235.1 Longimicrobium sp.
CGCGAGGGCGCGCTCGACCAGAAGCGACGGCGGGGTCGGCCGGCTCACGGGAGGGAGAGGTCCTTCGGTGCGGAAGAGGGGGCGGGCGCCGGCGAGCTCAGCCGCCGGCCAGGATGTACTTGCCCCCGTACGACGAGAAGCGCGGGGTCTGCCCCTGGAGCTTCCCGTTGCTCACGGTGCCGCCCAGCCCCGTCCAGGCACCGTTCTCCCACCGCGCCACCTCGATCGGGCTCCCGTTCCAGAGGACGCCGGTGAGGGGGAAGGTGAGGGTCACGGGGGTGTTGAACTGGATCCCGTGGGGCCCGAACTCGGCCAGGAGGCGCTTCCCCAGGACGTTGTCGGTGGGGAGGTCGATGGTGACCGTGGCGTCGTACGGGAGCGCCCCGGCGGGGATGTCGACCCGGTAGCCGTTGAGCTCCACGAAGCCGCCCTGGCTGGCCACGATGAGCTTCTCGGCGTGGCGGACGCCCGACAGGTCGGGGAGCCCCGCGAACTGGAGGAGCTGGTTGACCTGGATCGTCCCGCCGAGGACGGTCAGCGTCGTCTGCGTGGGCGCCATGGGGGCCCGGGCGGCGTCGGTGCATCCGGCAAGCGCCAGAAGCGCGCAGGCCACGGCGGCGAGCGAGCGGATCTTCACGGGGCGTGCTCCTTCGATTTGTCGGGTCGATACAGCGCGGAGAAGGTGCGAGGCACATGCCGTGCCGGTGCGCCGGAGAGGGGGATACGGCCGGAACGCCCGCGTTCCCAGGGAGTTCGGCCGATTCCCGGAGGGGCGGACGCGCCCCGCCCTGCACAAAAATCGGGCACGCTCACCAATTGGGTGAAGCGCCGGCGGCCCCCTCCAGCCCGTACTCGCGGAGCTTGCGGGTGAGCGTGTTCCGGTGGACGCCGAGGACCTCGGAGGCCTTCCCCAGGTGGCCGCCCACCAGCCGGAGGACCTCGCGGATGTGGAGGCGCTCGACGTCGGCGAGGGAGAGGTCGGGGGCGTAGCCGCCCAGGGGGGCCGAGGCGCCGGACGCGGGCTCGGGGGCCGCGGACCGGAGCTGCTCCAGGGGGAGGTGCTCGGGGAGGAGGACGCTCCCGTGGGAGAGGAGGACGGCGCGCTCGGTGACGTTCTTGAGCTCGCGGATGTTCCCCGGCCAGGCGTGCTCGCGCATCCGCTCGAAGACGGAGCGGGCGATCCCCCGGATGTCGCGCCCGTACTGCGCGGCGTGGCGGGCCACGAAGTAGCGGGCCAGGAGCTCCAGGTCGCCCCCGCGCTCCACCAGCCGGGGGAGGGTGAGGGTGACGACCGCCAGGCGGAAGTAGAGGTCCTCTCGGAAGGTGCCGTCGGCGATGGCGGCGCGGAGGTTCTTGTGGGTGGCGGCGACGACGCGGACGTCGACGGGGATGCGGTCCTCGCCGCCCACGCGCTCGATCTCGCGCTCCTGGAGGGCGCGGAGGATCTTGGCCTGGAGCGCCAGGCTCATGTCGCCGATCTCGTCGAGGAGGAGCGTCCCGCCGCTGGCGCGCTCGAAGCGGCCGATCTTGCGGGTGATGGCCCCGGTGAAGGCCCCCTTCTCGTGCCCGAAGAGCTCGCTCTCCAGGAGGTTCTCGGGGATGGCGGCGCAGTTGATGGCCACGAAGGGGCCGCCCGCGCGGGGCGAGTTGCGGTGGATGGCGCGCGCCACCAGCTCCTTCCCCGTCCCGCTCTCGCCCAGGATGAGCACCGTGGCGGGGCTCGCGGCCACCCGCCCCACCATCCGGAAGACCTCCAGCATGGCGGGGGAGGCCCCGACGGCCGCCTCGTCCTCGGCCTCCCCGCCGTCGGCGGCGGTGAGGGGGACGACGTCCTCGGCGGCGAAGACCTCGCGGAGCGCCATCGCCAGCTCGCGCGGCTCCGGGGGCGAGGGGAAGACGCCGAGGACGCCCAGCCGCGACGCCTCCACCATCATCTGCATGGTGGGGCGCGAGGCGGTCAGCATCAGCGACCCCGCCGGGAGGCCGGACTCGATCAGCCGCCGCGCCAGCGCCAGGTCGGCGGCGGGGAAGTCGAGGGAGAAGACGACGGCCGCCCACCCGCCTTCACGCATCGCCTCCAGCCCCTCGCCCAGCGAGGCGGCGGCGCGCACCTCGCCGCGCCCGGCGACGGCCTCGCGGACGGCGTCCACGGAGGCGGGGGAGGGCTCGACGACGAGGACGGCGGGTTGCGCCACGGGATCGGGGGGTCGGAGGGCCGCGCGGAATGGGGAGCCCGCAATCTGGGCCGCCGTGCAAAATCGTGCAATCGTACAAAAAGATCTGGCGCGTGGGTGTCGCAACCTTTCCGCGCCGCTCGAAACACGGACGACCAGAATGGGGCATCCGTCACGGGCGCCTTCTGCAGAATGCGGAACCCCCTGAACGGCTCAGGTCTCACACAGAGACACGGAGGCACAGAGGACTTCTTTCTCCGCGCCTCCGTGTCTCCGTGTGCGACCCGCTTCTACGGCTTCGGCCTCACGCAGAGAAGCAGAGTCAGCAGAG
>DATACF010000902.1:0-5936 GCA_036259235.1 Longimicrobium sp.
CTTGCGGACGAGCGGGGTGGAGCGCGTGCGGAGGAGCTCCTACAGCGACGGCGTCCCGTCGCCGTTGGACGACCCGCCCACCTGCTGGACGGGGTGCGCGGACGACGTCGCCGCGGCGGGCGTCACCGGCGCCGCGTCCCCCGCGCCCGGCTGGCCGACGGCCGCGCCCGGGAGCTCGGTCTCGCGCTCGCCGGGGACGACGCTCGGCCCGGCCGCCGCGCCGGGGGTCGGGACCGCCGCCGGAGCGGCGGCCATGGCCCCCGCCTCGGTCTCGATGCGGGCGACGATGGTGCCCACCTCGACGGTGGTGCCTTCCTGCACCACGATCTCGGCGAGGACGCCGGCCGCGGGCGAGGGGATCTCGGCGTCCACCTTGTCGGTGGAGATCTCGAGGATCGGCTCGTCGCGCTGGACGGCGTCGCCCACCTGCTTGAGCCAGCGGGAGACGGTGCCCTCGGCGATGGACTCGCCCATCTGGGGCATCGGGACGTCTACACGGGCCATGATCGAAGTTCTCAGGGTACAGGGGACAGGGTACAGGGGACAGCCTGCCGGGATGGAAACGGGGGCTGTCCCCTGTTCCCTGTCCCCTGTCCCCTCGTCGTTTCAGTAGCTCGCCAGGTACCGCACGGCCTTCACGATGTCCTCGGTCTGCGGGAGGAAGTAGTCCTCCAGCGGCGGCGAGTAGGGAATCGGGGCGTCGGCGGCGGCGACCCGGAGGACCGGGGCGTCGAGCCAGGCGAAGGCCTTCTCGTTGACGCGCATGGCGATCTCGCCCGCGATCCCGCCGGTGCGGGTGTCCTCGTGGACGACGAGGAGGCGGTTGGTCCGCTTGACGCTCTCGACGATCGCGTCCTCGTCGAGGGGGAGGAGGGTGCGGAGGTCGATGATCTCGACGTCGAGCCCGTCCTCCTTCTCCAGGATCTCCGCCGCCTCCTGGCTCTTGTGCACCATGGCGGCGTAGGTGACGATCGTCAGGTCCTTCCCCTCGCGGTGCGTGCGGGCCCTGCCGAGCGGGACCACGTAGTCCTCGGCCGGGAGGACCTCGCGGAGCTGCGGGCGGCGGTAGAGCCACTTGTGCTCGAAGAAGAGCACGGGGTCGTCGCCGCGGATGGCGGCCTTCAGCAGCCCCTTGGCGTCGCGCGCGGTGGAGGGGTAGACGATGTTGAGCCCCGGGGTGTGGAAGAACGCCATCTCGGGGTTCTGCGAGTGGAAGGGCCCGCCGCGGACGAAGCCGCCGGAGGGGCCGCGGATCACCATGGGGCAGGCGCCGCTCCCCCGGTAGCGCGAGGTGGCGACGTAGTTGGTGATCATGTCGTAGGCGCAGGAGATGAAGTCGATGAACTGCATCTCCACCACCGGGCGCATCCCCATGTGCGCCGCCCCGGCGGCCGCGCCGGTGAAGCCGATCTCGGAGATCGGGGTGTCGATCACGCGTAAGGCACCGAAGCGCTCCAGCATCCCCTCGGTGACCTTGAAGGCGCCGCCGTAGACGCCGATGTCCTCGCCCATGAGGAAGACGGCGGGGTCGCGCTCCAGCTCTTCCCAGAGCGCCTCGCGGATCGCTTCCAGGAAGGTGACGGGCTTCCCCTCTTCGGTGAGGCGGACGTGCTCGGGCTTCGTGAGTGTCGCGGTCGCCATGGGTCAGGCCTGGGTGGGGTCGGGCGGGTCGAGCCGGGTCCAGGGCCGGTTCACCGGGCCGCCGGCGTGCACGTCGGTGAGCGCTTCCTCGGGCTCCGGGAGGGGCGAGCGGTCGGCCTCGTCGACCGCCGCCTCGAGCTCGGCGTCGACGCCCTCGTCGATGGCGCGGAGCTCGTCGGCGCTCGTCCAGCCGTTCTCGAGGAGGGCGGCCACGTAGCGGTCGATCGGGTCGTTGCCGGTGGCCCAGCGGTCGATCTCGGCCGGGTCCATGTACGTCTGGGGGTCGTGCTGCGCGTGCCCCTTCCGGCGGTAGGTCAGCACCTCCAGGAGGGTGACCCCCTCGCCGGCGCGGGCGCGGTCGACCGCGCGCTTCGCGGCGCCGTAGACGGCGAGCATGTCGTTGCCGTCCACCTGCTCGCCCGCGATCCCGTACCCCGCCGCCTTGTCTACGAACGCCCTGGCGGCGGTCTGCAGCCGGGTGGGGGTCGAGTACGCCCACTGGTTGGCCTCGACGACGACCACCAGCGGGAGCTTCTGCACGGCGGCGAAGTTGACCCCCTCGTGGAAGGCGCCGGTGGAGGTGGCGCCGTCGCCGATGTAGACCATGGCGACGCGGTCCTCCCCGCGCTGCTTGAAGGTGAGCGCCACCCCCGCCATCACCGGGATCAGGTCGCCCAGCGGCGAGATCTGGCCGATGAAGCCGCGCTGGAAGTCGGTGATGTGGATGTTGAGCTCCTTCCCGCGCGCCAGCGAGTCGCCCTTGGCCATGTACTGGCGGACGACCTCCACCGGCTTCGTGCCGATGGTGAGCATGGAGCCGAGGTTGCGGATCAGCGGCGAGAGCATGTCGCCGGTGCCGTCGTCGCGCCGGCGGAGCGCGAACGCCGAGGCCACCGACTCGCCCTCCTGCCCCAGCGAGCGGAAGAGCCCGCCGACGACGCGCCCCTGCTTGAAGAGGGTCTCGAGCTTCTCCTCGAGGGCGCGGGTGAGCCGCACGAAGCGGTACATCTCCAGCAGCTGCTCGCGGGTGAGCCCGTGGGGAGGCGCCGCCGCGCGGGGGGCCGCCTTGGTTCGTTTCGCCATGTCGGGGTGCCGGTTCGCACGTGGCCGCGAGGCGGAAGGGCCCGCCCGGCCGAAGCGCGACAACTTGGCTCGCCGCCCGCGCCCCGTCAAGCTGGCGCGGGCCCCGGAATCGCCCGAAGATCCGCGTTCCGCCGCCTTTTACTACAGCCTCTCACCGGGGGCACAGGGGACACGGGAGAACTCCGTCGTTCCCCATGCCTCCCCGTGCCCTCCGTGTCCCCTGTGAGAGACCGCCGTCGAGGGAGCCCCGGAAGGAGCGCGGCGGCCGAGGTCTCGCGCCCCGGCCGCCGCTCTCGATCCCGCTCCCCCGCCCCGCGTCAGCTGCGGCGGCGCGCCTTCTCCTTCTCGTCGCGCGCGTCCCGCGCCCGGGAGGCGGCGGTGACGGGCGGGACCAGGCGGCGCCCGGCGGGGTCGAAGCGGAAGACCTGGCCGGCGCGGATCCGCTCGCCCCAGGTGGGCCGCGGGTCGAAGGGGTGGTTGTACTTCCGGTCGAGGTAGAAGTTGGCGACCTTCGACGCCAGCGGCGCGGCCGCGTCGCCGTGGAGGCCGTGCTCGACGATGGTGGCGACGACGATGTCGGGGCTCATCCCCGGGCGCCCGGCGAAGCCCACGAACCACCCGTGGTCGGGGCCCTGCGGGTTCTGCGCCGTCCCCGTCTTCCCGTAGAGCTTGTAGCGCAGCAGGCTCGACTGCACCGCCGTCCCCTCCTCCTCGGTCACCAGGCGCAGCCCCTCCCAGATCGCCTCCAGCCCCGCGCGGTCGAGCCCCAGGTCGACGATCTGCGGCGAAGCCGAGTCGCCGACGACCAGGTGCGGCGCCCGCCCCGTCCCGTTCCCCGCCAGCGCCGCGTAGAAGGAGGCCATGTTGAGGACCGTCTGCGAGTTGGGCCCCTGCCCGATGGCCAGGCTCATCACGTCGGAGGGGGCCACGTACCCGAAGCGGTTCTGGAGCCAGGGGACCCCCGTGGGGAAGATCGGCTCGGACTCGGCCGGGAGGTCGATCCCCGTCCGCCGCCCGAAGCCCATCCGCGTCCCCGTGGAGGCCAGGTTGGCGAGGCCGATCCGGATCCCGAGCTGGTAGAAGTAGACGTTGCAGCTCTTCTCGATGGCCTGGGCCAGGTCGAGCGAGCCGTGGCCGCGCCGGTACCAGCAGCGGGCGTAGCGGCCGGCGTACGCCATCCCGCCGGTGCACGAGATCGGCATCCGCGCCCCGGACTTCACCAGCCCCAGCTTCACCCCCATCGCCGCGGTGGCCAGCTTCCAGGTGGAGGCGGGCGGGTAGAGGGCCGTGATCCCGCGGTTCAGGAGCGGCTTGTCGGGGTCGGTCTGGAGCGCGGTCCACAGCTTCGGGGGGATGCGCCCCACGAAGGCGTTGGGGTCGTAGGTCGGGTGGGAGTAGAGGGCCAGGATCTCGCCCGTCGACGGCACCATCGCCACCACCGCCCCCTTCATGGTGTCGGGGAAGATCTGGTGGATGTACTCCTGGAGGCGGACGTCCAGCGTCAGCCGGATCGGCTCGCCCGAGACGGGCGGGGCGTTCCCGGCGGAGGCGCGCGGGTTGACGACGCGCCCCTTGGCGTCGACCTCGACGTAGCGGGCGCCGTCGCGCCCCGAGAGCGTGAGCTCGTACTCCTTCTCGATCCCCGCCTGCCCGATCAGCCGCCCCTGCTTGTAGCCGGCGTTCTTGTAGTCGGGGAGCTCCAGCTGCTCCTTCGTGATCTCGGTGACGTAGCCGGTGAGGTGCCCCACCGCGGCGCCGGCCGGGTAGTAGCGCTGCGGCCGCTCGACCACCATCAGGTTGGGGAAGGCGGCGCGGCGCTCCTCGATGGCGGCGGCCTGCGAGTAGGTGGCGCGGGCGGTGACCTCCAGGAGGTCGTGCGGGCGCCGGTCGCGCTGCTGCATCAGCCGCTCGACGTCGGTGGCCGCCAGCCCGATGAAGGGGGCGAGGTCGCGGAGCGTCTGCTCGACGAGCGCGCGGTCGCCCGGGAGGACGGCCACGGCGTAGGCGGTGATGCTGGTGGCGACCACCTCGCCGTTGCGGTCGAGGATGGTGCCGCGGGGCGCGGGGATGGGGATCGGCCGCAGCCGGTTCTCGCGGGCCTGCGCCTCGTAGGTGCGGCCGGTGACCACCTGGGTGTGGAAGAACGCGGTCAGCAGGACGGAGATGATGAAGGTGATGGCGAACACCATCGTCATCGTCCGCTGCTGGCGCATGTCGGTCTGGAAGAGCTTCATGCTTTCCTGCGCGCGTGCGTAGAGGGTCTCCCGCCGGGGTGCCGGGAGCCGCCGGGCGATTACGGCAAGCTTCGCGCCCCCGTGACGGTTACGCGCGGGGGCCGCCGGGGTTCCCCGCCCCGAGGGCGCGCGCCAGCCGGGCCCGCCCCCGCGCCACGTGCGCCCGGAGCGCCTCGACGGCTTCCGGGGCGGCGTCGAGGCCGCCGGGGGGCGGGGGGACGGGGGCGTCGTCGTCCTTCCCATCGGGCCCGTAGCTGCGGGCCGCCCAGCGGAGGACGGGCCCGTCGAAGGCGCCGCCGCCGCCGGCCAGGAAGGCGCGCACCGCCTCGCCGCGGCGGGGGCGGGTGACGCCGCGGAGGAGGAGGGCGGCGGTGCAGAGGCGCACCAGGTCGTCCCTCGCCCGCTTCGCCGCGCCCTGCCAGTCGCCCGCGTCGGCGGCGGCCTCGACCTCCTCACCCCCCTCGGCGACGCGCTCGAGGAGGGCGCCGGCGCAGAAGAAGGCGTCGCGGGGGGTGTAGGGGACGCGGAGCGGGGGGGCGCCCTCGGGCCAGAGGACGACGCCGTCGTCGAGGGCGTCGACGAGCATGGGGGTCCGGGCGCCGCACGCCAGGTCGGCGAGCGAGACCGACCAGGCGGTGACGGGGACGCCGGTCTCGGCCGCCACCTCGTCGGCCAGCGCCTCGGCCATCCCCGCCTGGGGCTCGCGGCCGGGCGGGAGGGCGCGCCAGACGAGGAGGATGTCGAGGTCGGAGTCCGGCCGCGCCTCGCGCCGCGCCCGCGACCCGAAGAGGAGCGCGCGGACGAGCTCGGCGGGGACGCGGCTGCGCGCGCGCCGGACGAGCTCCAGCGCGGCGGCGTGGTCCCGGGGGGCGAGGAGGTCGCGGATGCGTGTCATCTCGTCCCGCGAAGGGGCAAGTCGTGGGCCGGGGGGGAGTGCGTGAGTGCGTGAGTGCGTGCGAAAGTGCGTTGGGGCTGGTG
>DATACF010000903.1:0-5476 GCA_036259235.1 Longimicrobium sp.
CGTTTGGGCATCCCCCGCGTCGTTCAGCGTGCGGATGCGGTGCGCGTCCCGGACTGGGGGAGCGAGTAGCGGACGATGGCGGGCTGGGGCTCGAGGCGGATCGCGTACAGCGTGCGGTCGTCGGGATCCACCGCCATCGCGATGGCGAGCCCGTCGAGCTTCAGCACACCGGTCACGCGGCCCTCCCAGTCGAAGACGTAGACGATGTCGCCGAAGGCGGCGCGGCCGGGACGGTCCATCCTGCGGACGCCCGAGAAGAGCCCGTAGATGGCTTTCTCCGTCGCCGCCGCGTCGATGTACCCGAAGCGCATCTCCTCGCCCGAAGCCATGGCGGGCCCGTCGCGGGTCGTCGCCACCACGAACGCGGGAAGGAACCCGTCGCGCACCTGCACGGTCCGTAGCGCCTTTCCCGCGGCGTCGAAGATCTCCAGCCGGTCCGCGTGGCGGTTGGCCAGCGCCAGCCGCGATCGATCCGGCTTCGCGACCAGCGGGCCGGTGTAGGCGTGCTGGAGCACCGTCTCCGGCGTCCTCCCGTCCTTTCCGGGGATCTCGCCCACAGTCCGCACGAGCTTTCCGGCCGTGTCGAAGACCGCCAGCCGCCCCGGCGTCACGATCCCCGCGCCGATCAGCGTGCTGGGACTCGTCCACCGCACGTACATCGGCATCGGCCCCGGCTCGTAGGACACACTCCGGCGCCCGGCGGCCAGCGGGTTCACCGTGTCGCGCGCCAGATCGAAGTAGCTGGTCCTCCGAAGGCCTCGGTCGTGAATCCAGAATGCGGTGCGGCTTCCGGGGACGGCGTCGGCGTGCGTGGGAGCCTGGAACTCACCGGGCCCGCCGCCCTTCCGGCCGAACGAGGCGACGAGCGCCCCATCGCGGGCGTTCAACACGCGGATCATCCGCGCGCCGGAGCCGTCGGTCACGACGAGGTGCTCGCCGACCACGTCGACCGACAGCGGCATGGCGAGCGAGTCGCTGTCGGTGAGCACCTCGCCGCGGAGCGCCACCTCGGACGCGTCGGGAGCGGGCGGGGGCTCGTCGTTGCGGCGCTCGCAGGCACAAACCGCCGCGATCGCCAGCAGAGCGACCAGACTGCCGCGGACGTGAATCATCGGTTGGTCAGCCGGTGGGATTCGGACGGACCTCGGTGCAGCTGCCGCTCGACTTGAAGTATTTGTCGGGCCGTTCCCAGCTGCCCACGACGCAGGTGGACTTGGGCTCCGGGCAGCAGGTGCCGTCCTGGCACTGCGCCTCGTTGACCCGCAGACCCTGCTCGGAAAGGGAGAGGGGCGCGGCGGTCGCCAGGACCGGAACGCAGAGGATCACGGCACGCAGGCGGACGCGAGGGAAAGCTTTCATAGATCGTCTCCAGTCTGGGTCATCCGGGGAGGTTCGGCTGCAGCTGCGAGCACTTGCCCTCGCCGACTTTCCGATGGGCGTTCTCGACCAGAATGTTGTTGATGATGCAATCCGCCTTGGGCTCGGGGCAGCAGGTGCCGTCACTGCAGGCTGCCTCGCTCACCCGCAGTCCCTGGGAGGAGTATTCGATGGGCGCCAGGACGGCCGCGGCGACGATGGCTGCGGCGACCCTGCCGCGGTGGAGCACACGCCTCATGACTGCCTCCGGGAGAAGGGTGAAAGGCGCGGACGTTATCGTAGCCGCTCGATGTCTGGAGGACGGACGGAGAGGACCACGACCGCGCCCGCGTTGGCGGTGAACGGCTCCTGCGCGACGAGACGGTCGCCTTCCATGGCGGAGACGACGAAGCGGCTCTGGCGGGAGGGATCGAAGTGGAGATCCACGGCCTCGCCCGGGCCGGCGGCGACGTAGGCGGTGCACGGATCGCCGCAGAGCCGGATGCGCAGCGGGACCGCGCTCGCGTTGCGAACGCGAACCAGCGCTTCGCCGGAAGCAACTCGTAAGGGATTCGGATTGGCCGCGCAGGCGGCGAGCACGTAGGTAAGGGTGAGTGCGGCCGATCGCACGCAATTGGAAATCATCTCGTCTCCCGAGGGTGGGCTCGTTTAGCGCTAATCCTTCATCATGATTGCCGGTGCGACCGCACCTCGTCAAGTGTCCCGTTCAGTGCGGAGGGCGAGATCAGCGCAGCAAAAGCTCCCTCGCCGGATTTGCCCCGGCGAGGGCGTTGTGCATCAGGGTCGTCGCGCGGCGGCGATCGGCTCGGCCGTCGCCCCTACTGCACCACGCGCCGCACCTCGCCCAGGCCGACGGCGGCGCCGCCGCGGCGGGGGTCGGCGACGCCGGCGAGGTAGCCGCCGGGCATCACCAGGATCGACTGCACGTCGCCCTGGTAGCCGCCGCGCTCGGCGACCGCGTGGCCCATGGCCTGGAGGCGCGCCACCGTGGAGTCGGGGAGCCCGTCGCGCTCGTACCGCAGCGTGTCCGGGAGGTGCTGGTGGTGGAGGCGCGGGGCGGCGGTGGCGGCGGCGACGTCCATCCCGAAGTCGACGACGTTGCTGACCACCTGGGCCACCGAGGTGATGATCGTGGAGCCGCCGGGGGTGCCGGTCACCAGCTTCACCCGGCCGCTGGGGTCGAGGACGATGGTGGGCGTCATCGCCGAGAGCATCCGCTTCCCCGGGGCGACGGCGTTGGCGGCCCCCTGCACCAGCCCGAACTGGTTGGGGACCCCCGGCTTGGCGGTGAAGTCGTCCATCTCGTTGTTGAGGAGGAACCCGGCGCCGTCGACCGTCACCAGGTTCCCGTAGAGCGAGTTGATGGTGGTCGTCACCGCCACCGCGTTCCCCAGCCCGTCGACGATGGAGTAGTGCGTGGTGTTCTCGCCCTCCGCCGGCGCGGGGCCCATCCCCGGGGCCACGGAGGCCGACGGGGTGGCGCGGGCGCGGTCGATGGTGCCGCGGCGCTGGGCCGCGTACTCGTCGGAGGCCATCCGCTGCACCGGCTGGGGGACGAAGTCGGGGTCGGCCAGGTAGGCGTTGCGGTCGGCGTAGGCGCGGCGGACGGCCTCGGTCCAGAGGTGGAGGTGGCGCGGCGAGTTGTGGCCCAGCGCGCGGAGGTCGTACCCCTCCAGGACGTTGAGGACCTCGGCGAGGGTGGCGCCGCCGGAGGAGGGGGGCGGCATGGAGATCACCTCGTGCCCGCGGTAGCGGAAGCGCACGGGGTCGCGCCAGACGGCCTTGTAGCGGGCCAGGTCTTCGCGGGTGATGAGCCCGCCGCCGCGGCGCATCTCGGCCTCCACCAGCTCGGCCGTGCGCCCGCGGTAGAAGCCGTCGGCCCCCTGCGCCGCGATCCGCCGGAAGGTCTCGGCCAGGTCGGCCTGCACCAGCCGCTCGCCGACACCCGGCACGCGCCCGCCGGGGGCGAAGACCTTCGCGGTGGACGGGTAGCGCTTCAGCCGCTCCTCGTAGCTCCGGAGCGACCCCGCCAGCCGCTCGTGCACCACGATCCCCTCGGCGAGGGTGACGGCCGGGCGCACCAGGTCGGCCCAGGGGAGCTTCCCGAAGCGGCGGTGCGCCTCCCACATCCCCGCCACCGAGCCGGGGACGCCGGCGGCGAGGTGGCCGACGATGGAGGCCGAGTCGGAGACGTTGCCGAGCGAGTCGAGGTACATGTCGCGCCGGGCGGCCATCGGCGCCGTCTCGCGGAAGTCCAGCGCGGCGGTGGTGCCGTCGGCCATGCGGACGATCATGAAGCCGCCGCCGCCGATGTTCCCCGCCTCGGGGTTCACCACCGCGAGGGCGAAGTGGGTGGCCACGGCGGCGTCGACGGCGTTCCCGCCGCGGCGGAGGACCTCGACGCCGATCTCGCTCGCCACCCGGTCGGTGGTCACCACCATCCCCCGCGAGGCCAGCGTCGCCGCCAGCCGGTCGCGCTGGAAGTCCCACGCGGGGGGGAAGCGGACGGTGTCGCGCGCCTGCGCGGCGTCGGGGGCGCGGAAGAGGACGTCGGGCGCGCGGAGCCCCACGGCGGCCAGGACGGGGAGCGTGGCGACGAGCGCGGCGCGGCGGAAGATCATCGGCCTTCGCGGTTTCGGGGCGGCGTCCACGGCGGGACGGGGTGCGTCGGATCGGGGTTCGGTCGTGTCCCGGTGAAATAACGCCAGCGGCGGCGGCGGGGCAACCGGGTCTTCGCGATCGGCCGCCGTGGTCGCGACGACAGACACCCCTGAATCTCTCACAGGGGACACAGGGGGCACAGAGGGAACGACGAAGGCACCGCGAGCCCCCCTGTGTCCCCTGTGCCCCCTGTGAGAGACTGATGGGGAGCTTGAGGAATGAAATGAATTACGGTCACCCGCGGCGAGGCGCACGAAGCCGCGGCGGTTCCGGCCGGGCCCTTGCATCCGCGCGGCGGAGCGCGCACGTTGGGGCGGGCCGGTCGCGGCCGCGCCCCCCGCCATTCCCCGACCCGTCGAAGCACGTCGTGACCCACAAGCCGCCGCTGGACCCCCGGCTCACCGAGCAGCGCAACCCCGCCACCTCGGACATCGACCGCCTCTCGGCGCTCGAGATCGTCCAGGTGATCAACGAAGAGGACCACCGCGTCGCCCCCGCCGTCGCCACCCAGCTCGAGCAGCTCGCCCGCGCGGTGGAGATGGCCGAGGAGACTTTTCGCGCCGGCGGGCGGCTGGTGTACGTCGGCGCCGGGACCTCGGGGCGGCTGGGCGTCCTCGACGCCACCGAGATGCCCCCCACCTACGGCACCGACCCGCGGATGGTGCAGGGGATCATCGCCGGGGGCCCCGACGCCCTCGTCCGCGCCGTCGAGGGGGCCGAGGACAGCCGCGAGGCCGGCGCCGAGGCGATGGACGCGATGGAGATGGGGCCCAGGGACTTCGTTTTCGGGATCGCCGCCTCGGGGACGACGCCGTACGTCCACGGGGCGCTCACCCGCGCCAAGCAGCGGGGCGCCAAGACGGGCTTCCTCCTCTGCACGCCCCCCGAGGAGTGGATGCTGGCGGTCTACGACGTCGTCATCGCCCCCCTCCCCGGCCCCGAGGTGGTGACCGGGTCGACGCGGATGAAGGCGGGGACGGCCACCAAGATGGTCCTCAACACCCTCACCACCGGCGCCATGATCCGGATGGGGAAGGTGTACGGGAACCTGATGGTCGACCTCCGCGCCACCAACCAGAAGCTCCAGGACCGGAGCGAGCGGATCCTGATGGAGACCCTCGACGTCGACCGCGCCGCCGCCCGCGACCTCCTCGACCGCGCGGGGGGGAGCGTGAAGACGGCGATGGTGATGCGGTGGTGCGGCGCCGATTTCCCCGAGGCGCAGCGCATGCTCCGCCGCGCCGGCGGCCGCCTGGGCGACGTCCTCCAGCGCCGCGAAGCCGAATGACGGCCCCCGACTTCGCCCGCTTCCCCGCGCGCCCCCCCTCCGAGGCCGAGTGGGAGGAGCTCCTGGTGCGCTACGAGATCACCCCGCGCGCCCTCCGCCTCGCCGTCGACGACGCCTCCGGCGCGGCGGCCGGCCGCCACGCCGCCCCCC
>DATACF010000904.1:0-1809 GCA_036259235.1 Longimicrobium sp.
GAGCCCGGCCGGGGTGGAGCCGCTCCTCGCCGTCCTGGAGGACGCCGACCTCCACGTCCGCCTCCACGCGGTGGAGGCGCTGGGCGCCATCGAGGACCGCCGCGCCACCCCCGGGCTCCTCCGCGCGCTCCGCGCCCCCGAGGTGGAGCTCCGCCGCGCCGCCGCCGAGGCGCTGGCCGAGGTGGAGGACCCCTCCGCCGTGGCCGCGCTGGCCGGGGCGCTCCGGGAGGACCGCGACGCCGAGGTCCGCCGCGGGGTGGCGCACGCGCTGGGCGAGATCGAATCGCCGCACTCCGCCGCCGCCCTCACGACCGTCCTCCGCGACGGCGACCCGCACGTCCGCCGCGCGGCCGTGCACGGGATCGGGGAGACGGGGGTCCGCGAGGCGCCCGCCGCGCTCCTCGACGCGCTCCGCGACGGCGACCGGCAGGTGCGCGAGGCGGCCGCCGGCGCCCTCGGCTCCATCGGCGACGCGCGCGCCGTCCCCGGGCTCCGCGCCGTCCTCCGCGACACCGACCCGGAGGTGCGCCGGGCCGCCCTCCACGCCCTCACCGAGCTGGAGGCCGAGATCCCGAACGACGTCCTCCTCGAGGCCCTCCGCGACCCCGACCCGGAGGTCCGCGAGATCGCCGCCCACGCCCTGGGCGACCGGCGGGAGTGAGCGTCCGCCGCTCCTTCGCGCGGGAAGGTTCGCTGGAATCTCTCACAGGGGACACAGAGGGCACAGAGGACTTCGTCCACTCCGAGAACCCCCTGTGTCCCCTGCGCCCCCTGTGAGAGACTTATGGAAAGGTGGACGTCGCGACGGATCTTCGGATGGGCGATGCAACCCTTTCCGCCGACGGGCCGTCTGAGGAGAGGCGGATTGGACAAGATGGGACCTGCGCCGCCCGCGACGGCCGCTTCGTGGCGGACGGGTCCGGGAGTGAAACACGCGCCACGAGCGCGCCGTAGAATGAGCCGCGCTCAACCGGCGCCGGAGCCGCGGCCGGGGGGCGGTCCATCGCCGTCCTTGACACCGGGGCCCCCGGGGTCGCAATCTGTGACTGCTATTTCCTTAGCAGATCCATCCCGACCCGGGCCCCCGCCGAGCGACGCCATGGCCTCCACGCCGACCCTTCCGAGCCTCAGCCGCCGCGAGCGGCAGATCATGGACGTCGTCTACCGGCTGGGGAAGGCCGCCGTCAGCGACGTCCTCGACCGGCTCCCCGACCCGCCCAGCTACTCGGCGGTGCGGGCGCTGATGCGGATCCTCGAAGAAAAGGGGCACCTCCGCCACGAGCAGGACGGGCCCCGCTACGTCTATCTCCCCACGGTCGAGCGCGACGCCGCGCAGCAGAGCGCGCTCTCGCACCTGGTCCGCACCTTCTTCGGCGGCAGCACCGAAGCTGCCGTCGCCGCCCTCCTCGAGCTCCCCGACGGCGGACTCTCCGGCGGAGAGCTCGACCGCCTGTCGCGGTTGATCGAGGACGCCCGCAAACAGGGACGCTGACGACATGTCCCCCACCTTCCCCCCCGACGCCGCCGAGCCCGCCAGGCTCCTCCTGCTGGCGCTCGCCAAGCCCACGCTGGTCCTCGGCGCCGCCGCACTGGGCGCCTGGACGCTCCGGCGCGCCTCCGCCGCCCGCCGCCACCTGGTGTGGGCGACGGCGCTGGCGGCGCTCCTGGCGCTCCCCGCGCTCACCCTCCTCCTCCCGGCGTGGGAGCCCGGCTTCCTCGCCGTCGCCCCCGCGCCGGCCGTGGCCGAGACGACGGCCGCCGCCCCGGCGCCCGCCTCGCCCTGGCGCTTCGCCTCCCTCGGCGGCGCGG
>DATACF010000905.1:0-2838 GCA_036259235.1 Longimicrobium sp.
GCCGTGTCGCTTTGCGTCACGGCGGCGCCGGCCGGGTCGTGCCCGGAGGAAGCTTCCCCGCTACAGCGTCGGCGCGGGACGCTCGGCGTCGGAGGGGAAGGGGCCGGGGCGGTTGAGGCCGCTGGTGCGGGTGTACCCCTCCCACCCGCAGCGCGGGCACCAGCGGCGCTGGAGCCGGCCCAGGAGGAGGAGCGCCATCGCCCGCCCGCCCACGCCCATCTGCACCGGGAGCGTCTCGCCGTCGCACTCGCTGCAGACGCGGTCGGCCGGGAAGATGAGGTAGATCATCGCGAAGGCGAGGATCACCTTGGCGCCGAAGGCGATGAAAAAGAAGAAGATCCAGGTCAGCATCCCGCGTCCCGCCCCTACGGAAGGAGGATTCCCGCGTCCCGGCGCGCGCGCCGTCCGTTTCCCCGGCCGTGCAAGATCCAGGCTCCGGCCCGCGCATCCGGTACGCGCCTCCGCGAGGGAGGTTCCCCGTCCCGGGGACCCGAGAGTACAACGCCCGAGGGGGCCCGTCTCTGCCATCCCCGCGCCGCCCCGCGCCCCGCGCCGGTTGCCCGCAAGCGCGGCGGGCCGTTACACTTCCGCGCTTCGACACGCGACCTGGCGATTCCACGGCAGACCGGCAGCGATGAACGTCCTCAACGTCCAGAACCTCCACAAGTCCTACGGCCCCCGCACCGTGTTCGACGGCGTCTCCTTCGCCGTCGACGAGGGCGAGAAGGTGGGGTTCATCGGCGTCAACGGCTCGGGGAAGTCGACCCTCTTCCGGATGGTGGCGGGGGAGGAGGGGTACGAGGAGGGGACCTTCGCCTTCCAGCGCGGGATCCGCGTCGGCTACCTCTCGCAGGAGCCGGTGTTCGCGGAAGGGGACACCATCCTCTCCGCCGCCGCGGCGGGGCGCCCCGACCTCCTGGAGGCCATCGCCGAGTACCACTCGGTCTCCGAGGCGCTGGCGCACGGCGAGGGCGACGCGGCGCGGCTCCTGGCGCGGCAGGAGGCGGCGGCCGGGCGGATCGACGCGCTGGGCGGGTGGGACTACGAGCACCGGATGGAGTCGCTCCTGACCCGGCTGGGCGTCGACCGCTGGGAGCGCCCGGTGGAAGGGCTCTCCGGGGGCGAGCAGAAGCGGGTGGCGCTGGCCCGCGTCCTCCTCCAGGAGCCCGAGCTCCTCCTCCTCGACGAGCCCACCAACCATCTGGACGCCGACACCGTCCTCTGGCTCGAGGAGCACCTCCAGGGGTACCCCGGCGCGGTGATGCTGATCACCCACGACCGCTACTTCCTCGACCGCGTGGTGACGCGGATGCTGGAGGTCTCCACCGGCGAGCTGACCCCCTACCCCGGCGGCTACACCGAGTACCTGGAAGCCAAGGCCGAGCGGATGGCGCGTCTCTCCGTCGAGGAGGAGAAGCGGAAGAAGCTGATCGACCAGGAGCTGGCGTGGGTGCGCCGCTCTCCCTCGGCGCGGACGGGGAAGCAGCAGGCGCGGATCAACCGCCTCGACACCCTCCAGGCCGAGCAGAAGGAGAAGCGCCTCCCCACCCGCACGGCGGTGGAGATGGCCGCCGGCGACGCGCCGCGGCTGGGGCGGACGGTCCTCAACCTCCACCACGTCACCAAGGGGTACGGCGGCCGGACGCTCGTCCGCGACTTCAGCACCATCCTCCAGGGGGGCGAACGGATCGGGATCATCGGCCCCAACGGCGCGGGGAAGACGACGCTCCTGCGGATCATCATGGGGCTGGAGGCGCCCGACGAGGGCGAGGTGGAGACCGGGAAGAACACCCGGATCGCCTACTACGACCAGAAGCGCGAGGACGTCGACCCCGAGCTCTCCATCTACGAGGCCGCCGCCGGGCAGGACTGGGTCACCGTCGGCGGCGAGCGGACGCACCTGCGCTCGTACCTGGAGACCTTCCTCTTCCCCCCCGCCCAGCAGCGCCAGAAGGTGCGCTCGCTCTCGGGCGGCGAGCGGAACCGGCTGCTGCTCGCGAAGCTCTTCCTCCAGGACGCCAACCTCCTGGTCCTCGACGAGCCGACCAACGACCTCGACCTGGTGACGCTCCAGGTGCTGGAGTCGGTCCTCGCTGCTTACGCCGGGTGCGTCCTCCTGGTGACGCACGACCGCTTCTTCCTCGACAAGGTGGCCACCGGGCTCATCGTCTTCGAGGGCGACGGCGTCCTCCGCCGGCACACGGGGGGCTACGACCTCTATCGCCGCCTCAAGGAGCAGCGCGAGGCCGAGGCCGCCGCCGCAGCGGCCGAGAAGCAGGCGCGCGAGCGGAAGGCCGCCCCGGCCGGCTCGCCCGCGAAGGGCTCGGCCGACGGCGCGCGGAAGCTCTCGTACAAGGAGAAGAAGGAGCTGGAGGGGATGGAGGCCGCCATCCTGGAGGCCGAGCAGCGCAAGGCCCACCTGGAGGCGCGCCTCGCCGACCCCGCCCTCTACGCCTCCGCCTCCGACGAGGTCGCCCGCGTCAGCGCCGACTTCGCCGACGCCTCCGCCCGCGTGGACGCCCTCTACGCCCGCTGGGCCGAGCTGGAGGAGATCGCCGCCGCGGGGGCGAAGTAGCCGAACAGCAGGGCTCACACAGAGACACAGAGGCACAGAGAACCCCATCCTCTGTGTCTCTGTGCCTCTGTGTGAGACGAAAGCCGTAAGAGCAGGTCTCGCGCGGAGACGCGGGGTCGTCTACTCCGTGCCTCCGCGTCTTTTGCGTAAGCCCCGTCCCAGTTTGTCCCTTCGACGATCGGCCGCAACTCCGCCCCGCCCTCCCGGGTACGACCTTCCAGCCCCCGATCCGCCCCCTCCGATCCTCCTCCTCCCGCGTCCGC
>DATACF010000906.1:0-2965 GCA_036259235.1 Longimicrobium sp.
GCGGCGTGGCCTGGGCGTGCATCCGCGGCGGGTGGGGCGGCGCGGGCGGCTTCGGGGCGCGGGGGGCCTGCATGCACCGCTCGCCGGCGGTGACGCTCACCTCGCGCTCGCGCCCCTCGCGGCGGACGGTGAGCCGCACGGTCTCGCCGCGGCGGGCGGAGCCGAGGCGCCGGGCGCCTGCGTCGGTGGTGACGCGCTCCCCGTCGACGGCGACCAGGACGTCGCCCTCGCGGAGGCGGTCGCGCCCGGGGCCGGTGATCCCGTGGAGGGCCGGCTCGCTGGAGAAGCGGTAGGTGATGCTCTCGCCCGTGCGGAGCTGGATGGAGCAGTTGCGGCACGACACGTTCGCGAAGCCCAGGTCGGGGACGACGCTCCCCCGCCCTTCCTCGCCGCAGGGGCGGAGATCCTGCGCGGCCACCGGCGGGGCGGCCAGGAGGACTGCGGCGGCGATCGCTCGGGTGATGGTCTTCATCTCGGGTCTCTTCCTTCTCGTTCCCCGCCGGCATGGGCGGGCGATGTATGCGTCAGGCCGGCGCGCGCTGCGCCGCTCTGCGTCCCCGGTCGGTCGTGGATCGTTGTCCGCGCGGCCTAGAACCAGACCACGCGCTCCTTCCCCTGCGTGGCGCCCTGCGGCTGCGCGGCCTGCGCCTTGGCCCGGTCGTAGCCGGCGAGGATCCCGCTGGCGACGGGGTCGTCGGGGGCGATGCGCACCACCTGGTCGGCGGCGGCGCGGAGCGCCTGGACGGCGGCGGCCTTGGCCTGCGGGTTGGTGGTGTCGGCCGCCAGCCGCGAGAGGGCGGTGACGTACGCCTGGCCGGTCTGCTGCACCAGCGCGGCGCTCTGCTGGGCGCTCTGCTGGCGCATCTCGTTGGCGACGCGCTCGGTGGTGCGGGCGCCCATCCACTGCCCCACCGCCAGCCCGCTGGCGAACATCGCCACGCAGGCGGCCGCGGCCCCCGCGATCCACTGCGCGGGGAAGCGGATCCGGCGCCGCGCCTCCACGGCGTCCGGGCGGCGCGCCTGGAGGAGGCCGTTGTCACGAAGGTTCCGGACGATGCGCTCTTCCAGGAGGCGGCCGGGCTCGCGCTCGCGGGGGAGGGCCGCGAAGGCGGCGCGCTCCTCGGGCGTCAGCTCGTCGTCGATGGGGTCAGGCGGTCTCATGGGTCTTTCCTTTCTGCGGCTCCAGCACCTTCCGGAGCGACTTCCTCGCGTTGAACAGCTGGCTCTTGGAGGTGCCGGGGGCGACGCCCAGCATGGCGCCGATCTCCTCGTGCGTGTACCCCTCCACGTCGTGGAGCACCAGGACCGTGCGGTAGCCGGCCGGGAGGAGCGCGAGCGCGCGCTCCAGGTCGATCCGCTCGCCGTCGGCCGGCGGGGGCCGCCAGGGCTCGCCGGCGGCGTCGAGGTCGACCTCGCCCCACCGTCCACGCTTGCGGAGGAGGCCGCGGGCGACGTTCAGCCCGATCCCGGTGAGCCAGGTGGAGAAGGCGGCTTCCCAGCGGAAGTCGGCCAGCTTCTCGGTGGCGCGGATCCAGGCTTCCTGCACCACGTCCTCGGCGTCGTGCTCGGCGCCGCCGACGACGCGCAGGACGAACTGGAAGAGCCGCGGCGTGTGGCGGCGGTAGAGCTCGCGGAACGCCTGCTCGTCTCCCTGGAGGAGGACGGCCTCGGCGAGCGAGCGGTCGGTGGCGGCGGGCGCGGTGACGGTGCTCATGGCGCGTCTATGTGGCGCGGGGCGCCGGGAGGGTTGTATGGGGGGCGGAAGATTTTTTCGGGAGGGCGATGGAGGGACAATCTACAACCGCCGGGGCCGGTCGCGCGCGTCCGGCTTCTTTCGAACTGCGTGTCTCACGCAGAGGAGCAGAGGCAGCAGAGGAACGGCAAACCCGAACTGGGGACCCGGGAAGGCCCGCAGCATGCGTAAACGATTGAGAACGCGGGCGATGGGCCCGTGGCGAGGAACGGCTCGGAAAGGATGGAAGGGATGCGGAAACGCTGGTCTGGCGCCGCGATTGGCGGCTGGTCGATGGTTGGTTCGGTCGTGCTCGCGTCCTCCGCGTGCGCCACCCCGCAGCCCCCGGCGGAGGACACCGGGCCGCGGGCGCGTCCCCCGGCGGAGGCGCCGACGCCGCCGCGGATCCCGGTGGGGCCGACGGCGGAGATGCCGCCGCGGGCGGCGGAGCGGGTGCGGCTGGTGGAAGTGTCGCGGCGGAAGCTGGCGCGGGGGGAGATGCCGCGGGAGCTTGCCGGGGGGAACAAGGCGAACGGCTTCGACTACCGGCTCCGGCGCGACGTGGGCGACGTGCCGCCCGCCATCCCCCGGACGGAGGAGGGGCTGGAGCTGTTCATCACCGACACGGTGCCGGAGGGGTGGCTGACGCTCTACCGCACGCCGCTCCACCAGGGGAACGGGATGCACGGCAACGGCCGCTTCCGCGCCGTCCTCTTCTCGCGCGACGGGCGGACGCGGCGGTGGTCGCTGGAGCTGAACCGCTTCTTCTCGGCGACGGAGCACCTGGAGGTGCAGGACGTCCGCTACGTACGCGGAAAGCTGTACTTCAACGAGGCGTGCCAGACGTACTCGCGCGAGGCGGGCGGGAAGTGCTCGGCGCTGGTGCGCGTGGACCCCGTGCGCGGCGCGGTGGACTGGCGCACGCCGCCGCTGACCTCGAACAACGTCTTCATCGTCCACGGCGCCTACGTCCTCGCGGGGTACGGCTTCACCGCCGAGCCCGACTACGTGCACGTGATCGACGCCGAGACCGGACGCATCCTCGCCCGCACCCGCGTGGACAGCGCGCCGACGTACGTGGAGGCGCGGGGGAGCCGCGTCTGGGTGGTGACGTACGGCGACACGCTGTACGGGTTCGACCTGGTGGAGGAGTGAGGGAGGCGGGGGTGCGCTGCGCCGGCATCGTCGGCCCTCATCCCCCCGGCCCCCTTCTCCCACCCCCTGGGAGAAGGG
>DATACF010000907.1:0-15752 GCA_036259235.1 Longimicrobium sp.
GCCCTCACCCGGCTCGCTTGGGCTCGCCACCCTCTCCCGTTCCGGGAGAGGGGCACCTGGAGTGGCGCGCGGGGCGGGCGGTGGAGTAGGGGAGAGCTCGTGAGTCGCGGATCGGGCTGGGGTTCTCCCCTCACCACGCACGCCCACTGCGTGCGGGGGGAGGGGTCGGGGGAGGGGGGCGCGCGGAGCTCGAGGCATGCGACGCAAGTCTGCCCATCGCAGTCGAAGTTCGTAGTTCCGCGCAGCCCGGCCCGGAGCGCGGCGGAGGGACATGCCCAAAGCCGCCGTTGCGGTTCGCAGTTCCTCCCAAGCCGTACAAACACAAAGACTTGCGGCAAACGCGCACGGACCTGTACGGGAGATCTTCCGGTTGACGGGACCCCCGGCCAGACGGTAAACTTTCCGGTCCCAGGAGGGGATTTGATCCGGAGCATGACGGGGTACGGGGAGGCCGAGCGCGACACGCCCGCGGGGACGCTGCGGGTGGAGGTGCGCACGGTGAACCACCGGCACTTCAACGCCAACCTCCGCGTCCCCTCGTCGCTGGGGAAGTGGGAGGCGGAGATGCGGGAGTGGCTGCGGGCGCTGATCTCGCGCGGCCACGTCAACGCCTCCGTCCGCCTCGAGCCCCCCGCCGGCACTCCCCGGGGCCTGCGGATCGACGAAGAGCGCGCCGCCGCGTACCTCGCCCTCCTGCGAGAGCTCGGGGCGCGCTTCGGCGTCCCCGGCGAGGTGGACCTCCCCCTCCTGTCGCGCTACTCCGACATCTTCGTCCGCGACGAGGGCGACGAGGCGGCGGAGGTCCCCCAGGACGCGCTGCGCGAGGCGGTGGAGGAGGCCGCCCGCGGGACGCTGGCGATGCGCGAGGACGAGGGGCGGCGCCTCCTGGCCGACCTGGAGGGGCGCCTGGCCGCCATCGACGCCGCCCTCGCCGAGATCGAGCGGCTGGCCCCGGAGCGGCTGATCGCCGAGCGCGACCGCCTCCGCGCGGCGATCGCCGAGCTGAGCCAGGGGGTGGCGGTCAACGAGGACCGGCTGGCGCAGGAGGTGGCGTACCTGGCCGAGCGGTGGGACGTCAACGAGGAGCTGGTGCGCTTCCGCGCCCACAACGCGGCCTTCCGCGAGCTCCTGGACGCCCACGTCGCGGAGCCGGTGGGGAAGCGGCTGGCCTTCCTCGTCCAGGAGATGCACCGCGAGGCCAACACCATCGGCTCCAAGGCCAACCACGCGCCCATCGCCCACCGCGTGGTGGCGATAAAGGAGGAGGTGGAGCGCCTCCGCGAGCAGGTGGAAAACGTCGAGTGAGCGCGCCGGCCACCTTTCCCCTCGTCCTCTCGGCCGCCTCGGGGACGGGGAAGACGACGCTGGCGCGCGAGCTCCGGCGCCGCCGCCCGGACGTGGTCTTCTCGGTGTCGGCGACGACGCGCCCTCCCCGCGCGGGCGAGGTGGACGGGCGGGACTACCACTTCGTCTCCATCGACGAGTTCGGCCGGATGATCGAGGCCGGCGAGATGATCGAGTGGGCCGAGGTGCACGGCAACTTCTACGGCACGCCGTGGAAGAACGTCCGGGAGACCCGGGCGCGGGGCGAGTACCTCCTCCTCGACATCGACGTGCAGGGGGCGCGGCAGGTGCGGGGGAAGGTCCCCGAGGCGGTGGACGTCTTCATCCTCCCCCCGTCGGGGCACGACCTGGCGCGGCGGCTGGAGGCGCGGGGGACGGAGGCGCCCGAGGTGCTGGCGCGGCGCCTCCGCAACGCCCGCGACGAGATCCGGGCGGCGGGCGAGTTCCGCCACGTGATCGTCAACGACGTCCTCGCCCGCGCGGCCGACGAGCTGGAGAAGCTCCTCCGCGGCGAGGGGGCGAGCGTGGCCCCCGTCCCGGCGCTGGAGGCCGAGATCGACCGCCTCTGCACGGAGATCGAGGCGCACCTCGGCACCGCGGCGCCGGATCGCGGGTAAGAGAGCGCCGGACGCGCGGTCGAATCGTCTGAAGAAGCACAACTGGGCACTTGAACCTGGGCACTCGGGACTCAGGACTCAGCACTCAGGACTCAAGAAGAGGTCGAGAAACCATGAGAGTCGTCACCCCGGGCCAGGCGGCCCGCCACACCGGCAGCAAGTACCTGGGCGTCCTGGTGGCCGCCAAGCTGGCGCGCAACCTCAACGAGCTGCGCCGCGGCGAGCTCATGGAGGACCCCACGCTGACCGGGGGCGAGCCCCGCGAGAAGCTCACCACCACCGCGCTGGAGGAGGTCCGCCAGGGGACGGTGGAGTTCCGCCTGGAGCAGCGCATCCGCCCCGAGCTCCTCTAGCCGCACGTGCCGGGGCCGCGCGCGCCGCGGCGCCCCTTCGCCGGGCGCCGCGTGCTCCTGGGGGTGACGGGCGGAATCGCGGCCTACAAGGCCATCCAGCTCGCGCGCGACCTGACCCTGGCGGGCGCCGCGGTCGACGTGGTGCTCACCGCGGGCGCCCGGGAGTTCGTGCGCCCGCTCCCCTTCGAAGCGCTCACCGGCCGTGGCGTCCACGCGTCGCTCTACCCGGCCGGCGATCCGAACCTGCACATCCGCCTGGCCCGCGAGGCCGACGCGGTCGTCGTGGCCCCGGCCACGGCCAACTTCCTGGCGCGCGCCGCGGCGGGGATGGCCGACGACCTCCTCTCCGCCGTCCTGCTGGCCACGGCGGCGCCCGTCGTCCTCTGCCCGGCCATGAACGACCGGATGTACGCCCACCCCGCCACGCAGGCCAACCTCCGCCGCCTGGCGGAGATCGGCTATCGCGTGGCCGGCCCCGCCGTCGGCCCCCTGGCGTGGGGAGAGGGGGAGGGGCCGGGGCGGATGGTGGAGCCGGAGGAGATCCTCGCGCATACGGGCCGCGCCCTGGAGGCGCCGACGCTGGCCGGGCGCCGCGTCGTCGTCACCGCGGCGGGGACGCGCGAGCCGATCGACCCGGTGCGCTACGTCGGGAACCGCTCGTCGGGGCGGATGGGATACGAGATCGCGGCGTCCGCCTGGCGGCGCGGGGCGGACGTCCTCCTGGTGGCCGGGGCGTCGCCGCTCCCTGTCCCGTTCGGCGTGGAGCTGAGGCGGATCGAGACGGCGGAGGAGATGCGCGCGGCGGTCGAGTCGGCGCTCCCCGAGGCGGACGCGCTGGTGATGGCGGCGGCGGTGGCCGACTTCCGTCCCGCCGACCCGGCGGGGGACAAGATCAAGAAGGAGGCGGGGGGCGTCCCCGAGATCCGGCTGGAGCCCACGGCCGACGTGCTCAAGAGCACGCGTTCGGCGCGGCGGCCGGGGTCGGTGATCGTCGGCTTCGCGCTGGAGACCTCGGACGTGGTGGAGAACGGGCGGCGGAAGCTGGAGGCCAAGGGGCTCGACCTCCTGGTGGTCAACGACGCCACCGAGCCGGGGGCGGGGTTCGAGGTGGAGACCAACCGCGTCGTCCTCCTCGCGCGCGGCCGCGAGGACGAGCCGCTTCCCCTGATGCCCAAGGCCGAGGTGGCCGACCGCATCCTCGACCGCGTCGAAGCGCTCCTTCCGGCGTCCCGGCCGTGAGCGACGCGCGGGACCTCCTCCGCAGCTACCTGCGCCAGCGCGCGGAGCTGGGAGACGCCGAGCTGGTGCTGGAGCGCTGGTCGTCCGAGCTGCGCGGCCTCCTCTCGCCCCGCCGCCCCCCGTCCGCGCCGCAGGCCGTCGAGCGACCGGCGGCCGCGCGCGCCGTCGAGCCGCGCTCCGTCGACACGCGTCCGGCCGCCCCGCCGTCGATGCCCTCGCGGCCGGCCGCGGAGGAGCCGACGGTCGAGACGCCGCTCCACGTCCGCGCCGGGGCCCCCGCGCCGGGGACGACGCCGATGCGCCCCGCGCCCGACGCGCCGTCGCGCGGGGTGTCGGCGGAGGAGATCCGCTTCCTCCCCACGCTCGACGAGGTGCGCGAGGTCTCGCTGGGGTGCCCGCGCTGCCGGCTGGCGGAGACGCGGATGAAGGTGGTCTTCGGCGAGGGCGACCCGGCGGCCGACGTGATGGTCGTGGGCGAGGCGCCGGGGGCCGACGAGGACCGCTCGGGCCGCCCCTTCGTGGGGAAGGCCGGGAAGCTCCTCGACCTCCTCCTGATGACCGCCGGCTTCCCGCGCGAGCAAGTCTACATCTGCAACGTGCTCAAGTGCCGCCCGCCGATGAACCGGAACCCCCTTCCGGACGAGGTGGAGGCGTGCAACCCGTACCTCCTGCGGCAGGTGGAGCTGGTGAAGCCCCGCGCCATCCTGGCCTTCGGCACCTTCGCCGCGCAGACGCTCCTGGCGACGGACGTCTCCATCGGGCGGCTGCGGGGGAAGGTCCACCACTACCAGGGGGTCCCGCTGATCCCGACCTACCACCCGGCCGCGCTCCTGCGCAACCCCGGCTGGGTGCGCGCCGTGTGGGACGACCTCCAGCGCCTGCGCGGCGTCCTCGACGCCTCCTGACGACCCATCTTCCGTCTCCTCCACCGGGGAGCGGAATCCTGAGATAGACAGCCGTACAGCAGGACCCATCGCCATGTCGACCGCCTTATCCTTCGTACCGCCGCAGATCACGCCGGCCCCCCTGCCGAGCGCGTTCGCCGACCGCTCGCCGCCGTACTCGCCCGAGGCCGAGATGGCCGTGCTGGGCGGGATGCTGATCGACGCGGACGCGGTGGTGCGCGCGGTGGAGGTCGTCGACGACTCGATGTTCCACCGCGAGGCGCACCGGCGGCTCTTCCGCTCGCTCGTGCGGATCTGGCAGAAGGGCGACGTCATCGACGAGGTCACCGTCACCGACGACCTCAAGAAGGCGGGCGACTTCGAGACGGTGGGCGGGGTGGGGTTCCTGGCCTCGCTCCTCGACGCGGTGCCGACGGCGGCCAACATCGAGTACCACTGCAAGATCGTCCGCGAGAAGGCGATCCTGCGGCGGCTGATCGAGGCGGCCACGGGGATCATCCAGGAGACCTACGCCTGGCAGGGCGAGGTCGACCAGCTGATGGACCAGGCCGAGTCGCGGATCTTCCAGCTGGCGCAGAGCCAGGACCGCAAGGGGTTCGTGTGGATCAAGGAGATCCTCTGGCCCACCTTCGAGAAGATCGAGCAGCTCCAGAACAACGCCTCCTCCATCACCGGCGTCCCCACGGGCTTCAACGACCTCGACGAGCTGACCGCCGGCTTCCAGCCGAGCGACCTGATCATCGTCGCCGCCCGCCCCTCGATGGGGAAGTGCCTGGCGGCCGACTCCGAGATCCTCCTGGAGGACGGGAGCCTCGCCACCATCGAGGAGCTCTATCGCCGCCGCGACGCGCGCCTGCTGACGCTGAACGACGGGTGGAAGTTCGAGGTCACCGAGCCCAGCGCCTTCGTGGACGACGGCGAGAAGCCCGTCTTCCGCGTCACCACGCGGCTGGGGCGGCGGATCGAGACCACGCTCACGCACCCCTTCCTCACGATCAACGGGTGGAAGCCGCTCGGCGAGATCGCGGTCGGCCAGCACGTCGCCGTCCCCCGCGTCCTCGGCGTCTTCGGCGACGCGAAGATGCGCGACTGCGAGGTGCGGCTCCTGGGCTACCTCCTCGGCGACGGCGGGCTCACGGGCGCGACGCCGCGCTTCACGAACGGGAATGCGCGCGTCCGGGCAGACTTCGCGGACGCGGTGGCGGAGTTCGGCGGGGTGACGGCGACGCTGGAGGACTCGCGCGGGACGCGGACGCCGACGCTCTCCATCCGGCGCGACCCGGCGGCGACGCGCGCCTCGCGGACGCGCTTCGCGGAGACGCTGCGGGGCCGCGTCTCCGCCCCCGGCGCGCGGCGGAAGCTGGCGGCGGCGGCCGGCGTCACCCCCGGCGCGGTCTCCGCGTGGACGGCGGGGGCGGCGGCGCCGGCGCGCGGGCGGTTCGAGGCGGTGGCGGACGCGCTCGGGGCCGATCCGATGGAGCTCGCGCCGGACGGGCACGACGCGATGGCGACGGCGGAGGGAAATCCGCTCCGGCACTGGCTCGGCGCGCTCGGCCTCTGGGGCCGCGGGGCGGGGGAGAAGACGGTCCCCGCGCCCGTTTTCACCCTTCCGAAGGGGCAGGTGGCGCTCTTCCTGAACCGCCTCTTCGCCACCGACGGGTGGGCGACGGTGCTGGCGAGCGGGCAGGCGCAGCTGGGGTACGCGACCGCGAGCGAGCGGCTGGCGCGGCAGGTCCAGCACCTCCTCCTCCGCTTCGGCGTGGTCGCCGGCCTCCGGAAGCGGAGCGTGAAGTACCGCGAGGGGCGGCGCACGGCGTGGCAGCTCGACGTCACCGACGCGCGCTCCATCGCCACCTTCGCCCGCGAGATCGGGATCTTCGGCAAGGAGGACGCGCTCGCGCGGGTCGTCGCGGCCGTCGAGGCGAAGCGCTACCAGACCAACCGCGACCTGGTCCCGCGCGAGGTGTGGGACCGCGTGGCGGCGGCGAAGGGCGGGGAGTCGTGGTCTTCGCTCGCGCGGCGCTCGGGCGTGCGCGGGTGGACCAACGTGCACGTGGGCCGGCGGGCGATGACGCGCGACCGGCTGCGGGCGTTCGCGGGGGCGCTGGGCGACCGCGAGCTCCGGGCGCTGGCGGAGAGCGAGGTGTACTGGGACGAGGTGGTGTCGGTCGAGCCGCTGGGACGCAAGCAGGTCTACGACCTCACGGTGCCGGGGACGCACAACTTCGTCGCCGACGACGTCTGCGTGCACAACACGGCGTTCACGCTGAACATCGCCCAGCACGCGGCGATCAACGCGCAGAAGCCGGTGGCGTTCTTCTCGCTCGAGATGAGCAAGGAGTCGCTGGTGCAGCGCGTCCTCTGCGCCGAGGCGCGGGTGGACGCCAGTCGGCTCCGGCGCGGCAAGCTGACCGACGACGACTACGCGCGCCTGGCCATCGCCGCCGGGCACCTGAACACCGCGCCGATCTACATCGACGACACGGCGGGGATCTCGGTGCTGGAGATGCGCGCCAAGGCGCGGCGCCTCAAGGCCGACCGGCCGGACCTGTCGATGGTCATCGTCGACTACCTCCAGCTGATGGTCAGCAGCAACTCCAAGATCGAGAACCGCCAGCAGGAGGTCTCCGAGATCTCGCGGGGGCTCAAGGCGCTCGCCAAGGAGCTCGAGATCCCCGTCGTCGCCCTCTCCCAGCTCTCCCGCGCCGTCGAGTCGCGCCCCGACAAGCGCCCGATGATGTCCGATCTTCGAGAATCGGGCGCCATCGAGCAGGACGCGGACGTCATCATGTTCCTCTATCGACCCGAATACTACTTCGGACCCGTCGATAAGGAGGGGAACAGCATCGAGGGGCGCGCGGAGGTGATCGTGGGCAAGCAGCGAAACGGCGCCACGGGCACCATCCCGCTCTTCTTCCGCAAGGAGTTCACCCTCTTCGAGAACTTCACCGCCCGCCAGGACGACTTCGGCGGCGGCCACGGATAGAACAGCAGCCTCTCACAGGGGGCACGGAGGACACAGGGGACGATGAGGCGCGTCCGAAGTTCCTCCGTGTCCCCTGTGCCCCCTGTGAGGGGTTCAGCATAGCCAGTTCGCGCGCGAGACCCGATCGAAACGCGACCCGAAAGACGGTAGATGGCGAAGACGAAGAGCGTATTCTTCTGCCGCGAGTGCGGCGGCGAGACGCCGCGGTGGCAGGGGCAGTGCCCGGCGTGCCGCGAGTGGAACACGCTGGTGGAGGAGCCCGCCGCGCCCCGCGCCCGCAAGACGGCCGCGGCGGGGCCCGCGCGCGCGCCCTCCGACTCCGCGCCCGTGCGCCTGCGCGACGTAGAGGGCGCCGAGCGGCGGCGGTGGACGACGGGGCTCGGCGAGTTCGACTTCGTCCTGGGCGGGGGGATCGTCCCCGGCTCGGTGGTGCTGATCGGCGGCGAGCCGGGGATCGGGAAGTCGACCATCCTCCTCCAGGTCGCCGCGCGGCTGGAGGCGGCCGGGCGGACGACGCTCTACGTCTCGGGCGAGGAGTCGGCGCACCAGGTGAAGCTCCGCGCCGAGCGGCTGGAGGGTTCCGCCGCCGACGTGACGCTCCTGGCCGAAACGGAGCTGGAGTCCCTCCTCCTCCGCGCCGCCGAGGGGGGCCCCGACGTCCTCCTCGTCGACTCCATCCAGACGGTCTACACCACGGCGCTGGAAGGCGCGCCGGGGAACGTGGGCCAGGTCCGCGAGTGCGCCGCCCGGCTCCAGCGCTTCGCCAAGCAGACGGGGACGGCGGTCTTCCTGGTGGGCCACGTCACCAAGGGCGGGGGGATCGCGGGGCCCAAGACGCTGGAGCACATCGTCGACACGGTCCTCTACTTCGAGAGCGCGGGGGGGATGGACCACCGGGTCCTGCGGGCCACCAAGAACCGCTTCGGCGGCGTCGACGAGATCGGCGTCTTCCGGATGACGGAGGCCGGGCTCGTCCCCGTCGGCAACCCGTCGGAGCTCTTCCTGGGCGACCGGCTGGCGGGCGCCTCGGGCTCCTCCGTCGTCGCCACCATGGAGGGGACGCGCCCGCTCCTGGTGGAGGTGCAGGCGCTGGCGGCGAAGGCGAGCTACGGGGCGCCGCAGCGGGTGAGCACGGGGCTCGACCCCAAGCGGCTGGCGCTGTTGCTGGCGGTGATGGAGAAGCGCGCGGGGGTGCCGTTCGGCGCCCTCGACGTCTTCCTGAACGTCGTCGGGGGGCTGCGCCTCTACGAGACGGCGGGCGACCTGGCGGTGGCGGCGGCGCTCGCCTCCAGCGTCTTCGACCGGCCGGTCCCCGCGGACGCGGTGCTGATCGGCGAGCTGGGGCTGGGGGGCGAGGTGCGGCCGGTGGGCCAGATGGAGCGGCGGCTGGCCGAGGCGGCGCGGATGGGGTTCACCACCGCGTTCGTCTCGCCGCGGGCGCGGCCGCTGGCGCTCCCGCCGGGCTTGCGCGTGGTGGAGACGGTGGACGTGCGGGCGCTGGTCGAGCGTGTCTTCGGCTGAGGCGCCCCGCGCGGCGGCGGTGATCGTCGCCGGGGGCTCGGGGCGGCGCATGGGCGGGCCCGTGCGCAAGCAGTACCTGGAGGTCGCGGGCGAGCCCGTCCTCCTCCGCGCCGTCCGCCCCTTCGTCGCCCACCCGCGGATCGGCCCCGTGGTCGTCGTCCTCCCCGCGGAGGACGTGGCGAGCCCGCCCGCGTGGCTCGCGGACCTCGGCGTGACGGTCGTCGCGGGTGGGGCGGAGCGGGGGGATTCGGTGTGGAGCGGGCTCCGGGCGATCCCCGCCGATTCCGCCGACCGCGTCCTGGTCCACGATGGGGCGCGGCCGTTCGTCACCGCGGAGGTGATCGACCGGGTGCTGGAGGCGTGCGGCGAAGGCGGGGCCATCGCGGCGGTGCCGGTGACGGACACCATCAAGGAGGTCGGCGCCGGCGGCGTGATCGCCGGGACGCCGGAGCGCGCGCGGCTCTGGCAGGCGCAGACGCCGCAGGGGTTTCCGCTCGCGAAGCTGCTGGACGCGTATCGAAAGGCGCGGGCGGAAGGGGTGGCGGCGACCGACGACGCGGCGGTGTACGAGCGGTACGCGGGGCCGGTGCGTGTCGTCATGGGAGCGGATCGCAACCTCAAGGTCACGCGTCCGGGCGACCTCGCGGTGGCGGAGGCGCTGGCCCTTGTGCCGGAGGCGGGGACGGGTGAATGATTCGGCTTCCGACGTCCGACCGACCGACACCGGAGGGACCGCCGTGCCCTCGCACGACCCCGCACGAGCCCCGGGACCCCAGATGAGCGAGCAGGCCGAGCACCCCCGGGGGACCACGTACAACATCCTCTTCGTCTGCACGGGGAACACCTGCCGCTCCCCGCTGGCCGAGGGGATCGCCCGCGAGGAGCTGGCCCGGCGCGGGTGGAGGCACGTCCAGGTCGCCTCGGCCGGCGTCGCCGCGCGCGAGGGCGACGCGGCCAGCCGCGAGGCGGTCTCCGTCGCCGGCCGCTACGGGATCGACCTCGGCGTGCACCGCTCGCAGCCGCTGACGCCGGAGCTCCTGGCGTGGGCCGACCTGGTGCTGGGGATGAGCGCGTCGCACCTGGCGGGCGTCGACCGGCTGGGGGGCGGCGGGAAGGGCGCCACCCTGGGCGACTTCGCGGCCGGGGGCGACGGGCTGGGCGGGGCGGTGCGCGACCCGTACGGCGGCCCCGAGGCGGTCTACGAGGAGACCTACCGCGAGCTGCGGGGGCTGGTCTCGGCCGCGCTCGACCGCCTGGCCCCCATCCTGGCGCCGTGACCCCTCTCCCCACGGCGTCCACGCGCCTCCTCGCCCTCCTGGGCGACCCCGTCTCGCACTCCCTCTCCCCCGTCTTCCAGAACGCCGCCCTCCGCGTCCTCGGCCTCGACGGCGTGTACGTGGCGCTGCGCTGCGCCTCCGCCGACCTCCCCGGCCTCCTCGTCGCGCTCGCCCGCGCGGGCGGCGGCGGCAACGTCACCGTGCCCCACAAGGCGGCGGCCGCGCGGGCGGTCGAGCTTCGGACCGAGGCGGTCGACGCGACGGGCGCCTGCAACTGCTTCTGGCTGGAGGACGGCCGCGTCCACGGCGACAACACCGACGTGCACGGCCTCTCGGCCGCCGTCCGCGCGCTCCTCGGGCGTCCGCCCGCGGGGGCGCGCGTCCTCGTCGTGGGCGCGGGCGGCGCGGCGCGCGCGGCCGTCTACGCGCTCGCCCAGGGCGGCGCGGAGCGGATCGTCGTCGTCAACCGCACGGCCGACCGCGCGCGCGAGCTGGCGGAGCGCTTCGGTGGGGCGGGGACGCGGATCGAGGCGGCGGAATCGGCCGCTCCACTCGCGTCCGAGACGTTCGACCTCGCCCTCAACGCCACCTCCCTCGGCCTCCGCGCGGGCGACCCGCTCCCGCTTTCGGTCGATGGAGGACCGGGGATCGCGGCCGCCCTCGACCTCGTCTACGCGCGCGGCGGCGAGACGCCGTGGGTGCGCGCGATGCGCGAGGCGGGGATTCCGTCGAGCGACGGGACCGAGGTGCTCCTCCACCAGGGCGCGGAGGCCTTTCGCCGCTGGTGGAAGCTCGACCCGCCGATCGGGGTCATGCGCGAGGCGCTGACTTCCGGTGCGTGAGCGGAGGACGGCAACGGCAGGTCTCAGGCAGAGGGAGCAGAGGAGCAGAGGGACCCCTCGCTGACTCTGCTCCTCTGCGTGAGACCGTTTTCTTTGATGGATCGAACATCGAACGCCAGCCCGACGCGCAAATGCCCCTCGCCCCCTTCGCCCGCCAGCTCTGGACCGGCGCCCTCGACCTCGTCTTCGCGCCCGTGTGCCTGGGTTGCGGCCAGCCGGTGCCGACGAGCGAGACGGAGCGGCTGGTGTGCCGGATGTGCTGGATGCGCTGCCGGCCGCTCCCCGTGCCCCGGTGCGCGCGGTGCTGGGCGCCGGTGGACGCCGACCGCGAGCCGCAGCCCGTCTGCCGGATGTGCGAGGAGTGGCCGCCGTCCGTGCGCGCCGTCCGCGCGCCCTTCGCGATGGGCGAGGTGCCGCGGGCGCTGGTGCACGCCCTCAAGTACGGCGGGTGGGAGGCGGTGGCGCGGCCGATGGGCGAGCGGATGGCCGCGACCGAGTGGCCGAAGGACGTGATGGACGAGGCGCGCCTCGTCGTCCCCGTCCCCGCGAGCGCCGCGCGGAGGCGGGAGCGGGGGTACAACCAGGCCGAGCGGCTGGCGGCGGCGTTCGCGAAAAAGACGGGGCGCGTGATGGACGCCACGCTGCTGGTCCGCACGCGCGCCACGGCCACGCAAACGGCCTTGCGTCCCAGCGAGCGGCGGGCTAACGTGGCGCGCGCTTTCGCCACCCCGCCCGAGCGGGCCGCGATCTTGCGCGGGCGCCACGTGATCCTGGTCGACGACGTATGGACCACGGGGGCCACCGCGCTGTCCTGCGCCGAGGCGCTCCGCGAGGCGGGCGCCCGGGTGGTGAGCGTCGCCACGTTCGCCCGCGTCGTGCCGGAGCTGGAGCGCTGAAGGCGCCCCCGGCTCCGGGCGCGCTTTACGACTACATCGAGCCACCGAGGGAGGCCATGGCCATTCGCGTCGCCATCAACGGCTTCGGCCGCATCGGCCGGAACGTGCTCCGGGCCGCCAAGAAGCACGGCGTCACCGACATCGACTTCGTCGCCGTCAACGACCTGACCGACACCAAGACGCTCGCCCACCTCCTCCGCCACGACTCGGTCCACCGCGACTACCCGGGCTCCGTCGAGGCGAAGGAGAGCTCGCTCGTCGTCGACGGCGACGAGATCCGCGTCTTCGCCGAGAAGGACCCGTCCGCGCTTCCGTGGAGGGACCTGGGGGTCGACATCGTCATCGAGTCGACCGGCCGCTTCACCAACCGCGCCGACGCCGCCAAGCACCTGGAGGGCGGGGCCAAGAAGGTGATCATCTCCGCCCCGGCCAAGAACGAGGACATCACCATCGTCCTCGGCGTCAACGAGGAGAAGTACGACGCGGCCAGCCACCACGTCGTCTCCAACGCCAGCTGCACCACCAACTGCCTGGCGCCGGTGGTCAAGGTCCTCCTCGACGAGTTCGGCTTCCGGCGGGGCGTGATGACGACCGTGCACGCCTACACCAACGACCAGAACATCCTCGACCTCCCCCACAAGGACCTGCGCCGCGCCCGAGCCGCCGCCATGTCGATCATCCCGACGACGACCGGCGCCGCCAAGGCCACCGCGCTCGTCATCCCCGAGGTGAAGGGGAAGATCGACGGGATCGCCATGCGCGTCCCCACCCCCGACGTCTCGGTGGTCGACCTGGTGGCCGAGCTGGAGAAGGACGTCACCGCCCAGCAGGTCAACGACGCCCTCCGCGCCGCGTCCGAGGGGCGGCTGAAGGGGATCCTCGGCTTCGAGGACGAGGAGCTGGTCTCGGTCGACTTCACCGGGAACCCGCACTCCTCCATCGTCGACGGCCCCACCACCAACGTCATCGGCGGGCTGGTGAAGGTGATGGCCTGGTACGACAACGAGTGGGGGTACTCGTGCCGCTGCGTCGACCTCGCCCGCTACATGGGCGAGCGGCTGTAGGCGCACACCCGCACTGGTCGGGATCGAAGCGAAGGCCGGCCCTCGCGCGTACCTTTCGCGGACGCGTCGCGAGGGCCGGCCGCTTTTTCGGAAGCGATACGAACGCAGTCTCCTCGAACTCCATGGATGCCGCGAGCATGGACAAGCAGACGCTGAACGACCTCCCCCGCGAGGCGCTCGCCGGGAAGCGCGCCCTGGTCCGCGTGGACTACAACGTTCCCCTCGACGAGCAGGGCGCCATCACCGACGACACGCGGATCACGGCCACGCTGCCGACGCTCCGCCACCTGACTGACGCGGGCGCGCGGCTCGTCCTGTTGGCCCACTTCGGCCGCCCCAAGGGGAAGCCCGTCCCCGAGATGTCGCTCCGCCCCGTCGCCGCGCGGCTGGGAGAGCTCCTGGGGCGCCCGGTCCGCTTCTTCGAGGGCGCGCCGGGCGACGAGGCCGCGGCGGCCACCCGCGAGCTGAGGGACGGCGACGTGATGCTCCTCGAGAACACCCGCTACGAGGCGGGCGAGGAGAAGAACGACATGGACCTCGCCCGCCGCATGGCCGCGCTGGGCGACCTCTACGTCAACGACGCCTTCGGCGCCGCGCACCGGGCGCACGCGTCCACCGCCGGGGTGGCGGAGATCCTCCGCGGCGAGGGGAAGCCGGTGGTCGCGGGGCTCCTGATGGCGAAGGAGCTGGAGTACCTGGGCGGCGCGCTGGAGAGGCCGAAGCGGCCGTTCGTCGCCATCCTGGGCGGCGCCAAGATCTCGGGGAAGATCGACGTCATCACCGCCCTCCTCCCCAAGGTCGACCGGCTCCTGATCGGCGGCGCCATGGCGAACACCTTCTTCCGCGCCATGGGGCTCCAGACGGGGACCTCGCTGGTGGAGGACGACCGCGTGGAGATGGCCCGCGGCCTCCTCCGGGACGCGGGCGACAAGCTCGTCCTCCCGGTGGACGTCGTCGTGACCGACAGGCTGGAGGCCGGCGCGCAGACCCAGACCGTCGGGCGCGACGCCATCCCGGCCGACCGGATGGCGGCCGACGTCGGGCCGCGTACCGTCGAGGAGTTCCGGCGAGTGCTGTCGGACGCGAAGACGGTGCTCTGGAACGGGCCGATGGGCGTCTTCGAGGTGCCGGAGTTCGCGGAGGGGACGCGCGGGGTGGCGCAGGCCGTGGCCGAGGCGACCGACCGCGGGGCCACGACGATCATCGGCGGCGGCGACTCGGCGGCGGCGGTGGCGGAGCTGGGGCTGGAGGAGCGGATGAGCCACGTCTCCACCGGCGGCGGCGCCTCGCTGGAGTTCCTCGAGGGCAAGGAGCTCCCCGGCGTGGCCGCCCTGAGCGACCGGAGCGCGCCGTGAGCGCCGCGCCCCCGAGGCCGGTGCTGGCCGGCAACTGGAAGATGAACCACGGGCCCGGCGAAACGAGGCGCTTCTTCGCCGACTTCCTCCCCCTCCACCCCCCGCGCGAGGACGGGAGCGTCGTCTTCTTCCCCCCCGCGCTCTCCTTCGCCGCGGCGCGGGAAGCGGTGCGGGGAAGGCCGGACATCCGCCTGGGCGTGCAGAACGTGTACTGGGAGGCGGGCGGCGCCTTCACCGGCGAGACCTCCGTGGGGATCGCCGCCGACGCGGGGGCCGAGCTGGTGCTGATCGGCCACAGCGAGCGCCGCTGGGTCTTCGGCGAGACGAGCGAGGAGGCGGCGAAGAAGGTCCGCGCCGTCCTCGACGCCGGCCTCGTCCCCGTCCTCTGCGTGGGCGAGAAGATCGAGGAGCGCCGCGCCGGGCGCGAGGTCGAAGTCGTCGAGGCCCAGCTCCAGCCCGTCCTCGACACCGTGTCGATGGACGAGGCGGCGTCGCTGGTGATCGCGTACGAGCCGGTGTGGGCCATCGGCACCGGCGTGAACGCCACCCCCGCCGACGCGGGCGCCATGCACCGCGCCATCCGCGACCGCCTCGCCGCCGTCTGGGGCCACGAGGTCGCGGACGCCCTCCCGGTCCTCTACGGCGGGAGCGTGAAGCCCGACAACGCCGCCGAGCTCCTCGCGGTCCCCGGCGTCGACGGCGTCCTGGTCGGCGGCGCCAGCCTCGACGCGAAGGGCTTCGCGGCGATCTGTCAGAGTGCGTTAGTGCGTTAGTGCGTTAGTGCGTTAGTGCGTTGGTTCTGGGTGGGGGCGGGCTCCGCGCGGGGTCCTCACCCGGCTCGCTTAGGCTCGCCACCCTCTCCCGTTCCGGGGAGAGGGGGACTGGGCGGTTCGGTGTGGGGGCGGGTTCCGCGCACTCACGCACTCACACACTCACGCACTTCCCCGAGAGGTTGACGGATTTCCGCATCCTGCTAAATTTCACCGCTTTACGGGAAGTAAGCCCGCTCCACCCCGACCCCGGACGTACGCCGTGTTCACGTTCCTCCTGATCCTGCTGGTCATCGACGCGCTGATCCTGATCCCCGTGGTGCTCCTCCAGTCGGGGAAGGGCGGCGGACTCGCGGCCATGGGGGGCGGCGCCGGCACCGACACGCTCTTCGGGAGCCGCCAGGCCACCACCATCCTGCACAAGGCGTCGTGGTGGGCGGGCGCGCTCTTCATCGCGCTGGCCTTCGCGCTGTCGATCATGTCGTCGCGCACGGCCGGCCGTGAGTCGATCCTCCGCGGCGAGTTCCAGCGCGGCGCCCAGCAGGCCCCGGCCAGCGCGCCGTCGAACGCCACCGGGCTGACC
>DATACF010000908.1:0-3817 GCA_036259235.1 Longimicrobium sp.
CGACCACGTGGGGCGCACCGGCGGCGAGGAGTTCGTCGCCGTCCTCCCCGGCGCCGCCCCCGAGGCGGCGGCCGAGGTCGCCGAGCGCCTTCGCCGCGCCGTGGAGGGGGCGAGCTTCGCCGACCTCGACCCGTCGCTCGCCGTCACCGTCAGCGTGGGCGCCGCCGTCTGGGAGCCGGGCGACGCCACCTTCGCCGCCACCTGCCGCCGCGCCGACGACTCGCTCTACCGCGCCAAGGCCGCCGGCCGCAACCGCGTCGAGGTGGCGGCCGCCGCGGCCGCCTGACGCTCCGCCGCGGAACCTTCCGAACCCGATCCAGGGAGACCCACGGATGCCCCGATCCGCCACGCGCCTCCTCCCCCTCCTCGCCCTCCTCGCCGCCACCGGCGCGTCCGCGCTCCACGCGCAGGTCGTGCCCCGCCTCGCCCGCGCCGACTTCCCGCTGGAGGGGGCGGGGCCCGGCGCCTTCGTCCCCGGCGGGTGGAAGGTGGCGAGGACGGTGGAGGGGCACCTGAACGGAGACTCCATCCCCGACCGGGTCCTCCACCTGGTGACGGAGGAGACCCCCGACGACCGGACGGGGACCGACGCCGCGCCCGAGAGCCAGGCGCTGGTGATCCTCCTGGCGAAGCGGGGGGGCGGCTTCCGGCGGGGCGGGGTGGCGGGGACGCTCCTCCAGAGCGGGGTGCCGCAGTACAGCCTCGACCTCCGCGTCCAGCGCGGCGTCCTCATCACCGAGGAGGACTACGGGATGAGCGACGTCGTCCAGCTCCGCCACCGCTTCCGGCTCGACCCCGCGTCGGGGCGCTTCGTCCTGATCGGCCGCGACACCTACAGCTACCAGCGGCCCCTGAGCCGCGACGACACCTTCCGCACCAGCGAGAACTACCTCACCGGCGTGCGGATCACCACCACCGGCCACGTGGAGGGCGGCGTCGTGGCGCGCGAGTCGGAGCGCCGCGAGACCATCCCCCGAAGCCGCGTCTTCTTCGAGGACGTCGACGTGGTCACGGACGGCTGAGCGGGGCGCGAAACCCGGGGGCGGGCCGGCGCGTACGATTCCCCCGTGCCGGCCGCGTCCCCGAGGCCTGATCGCGAAGCCGGACAAAAGAAAAATCTCACGCAGAGCAGCAGAGTCAACAGAGAACCGCATGAAGTTCTCTGCTGGCTCTGCTGCTCTGCGTGAGACTCGTGGTTCGGGGAGCCCGGTGCCCGGTGTCAGGTCCTGTCCTGGCACGGGGCACCTGTCACTGGGCACTCGAAAGCTCCTCCCGCGCGGCCTGCGAGATGGCGACGACGGCGGGGTGCTTCAGGCGCCGCTCGATGGAGATGGCGTAGAAGCGCTCGCGGACGTCGCCGATCCGCCCCACCACCTCCACGCGGTACGGGTAGCGCAACGTGGGCGGTCGTCGCGCGGCTTGCTTCCGGAGGGGGCGGATGGCATCGTGTTTCGGTCGAGGCGGCGCGTCCGGTTCGGCTGCCTCCTCCGTCCTCCCACCGTCTCACCCCCCGCAGGAGCGCTCTCGTGGAGTTCCTTCCCATCGTGGTCGTCGCCGGCGTCTTCGCGCTCATCGGCTTCATCATCTACCTGGCGCACCTCCAGCAGAAGCGGCGCACGGAGGCGATGCGGGCGCTGGCCGCGCGGCTGGGGTGGGGGTTCGAGGAGAAGGCGCCGCTGGAGGTGGTGCCCCGGCCGGAGCGCTTCGAGCTCTTCACCACGGGGCGCAACCGGCGGATCCGCAACTTCCTCTCGGGAGAGCTGGACGGGCTGGGGGCGGCGGTCTTCGACTACACCTACGTCACCGGCTCGGGGAAGTCGACGCAGACGTGGACGCAGACGGTCCTCTACCTCCACGCCGAGTCGCTCGACCTCCCCTCGTTCTCCCTCCGCCCCGAGAACGTCTTCCACCGCATCGCGGGCGCCTTCGGCTACCAGGACATCGACCTCCCGCACCGCCCCGACTTCTCGCGGAAGTACCTCCTCCGCGGCCCCGACGAGGGGACCGTGCGCGCGGCCTTCGGCGACGACGTGGTGGAGTTCTACGAGGGGCGGCCGAAGTGCTGCACCGAGGCGCAGGGGAAGCAGGTCTTCGTCTGGCGCGCCAGCCGCCTCCTCCGGCCCGAGGAGGTCCCCGGGCTCCTGGACGAGGGGCGCGAGCTCGTCGCCCGCCTCCAGCCCGAGCACGCGCCCGAGCGCGGCGGCGTGAGCTGAGGGTGCCCGCGGGGGTGGCGGTCCGCGCGGCGGCGGCGGGCGACCTCCCGGCGCTGCGGGCGGTCGAGGCGGCGGTCTTCGGGGCGGGGGCGTACCCCGGCTTCTTCTTCCGCCAGGCGCTCGACGCGCTCCCGGCGTTCTTCCTCGTCGCCGAGGCGGAGGGGCGGCTCGTCGGTTACACCCTCGGCGCGGCGCAGCCGGGCGACGGGCACGGGTGGATCCTGAGCCTGGGCGTCGACCCGGCGGCGCGGGGGAGGGGCGCGGGGCGGGCGCTCGTCGCCGCGCTCCTGGAGGCGTTCGCGGCGCGGGGCGCGCGCGAGGTCTTCCTCCACGTCTCCCCGTCGAACCGCGCCGCCATCGCTCTCTACGAGCGGCTGGGATTCGAGGTCGTCCGCGAGGAGCGCGACTGGTTCGGCCCCGGCGAGGACCGGCTCATCCTCCGCCGGGGCGGGTGAGGGGGATGCCCGTCATCCGCCTGGAGACGTACGTCGACGCGCCGCCGGAGCGCTGCTTCGACCTGGCGCGGAGCGTCGACCTGCACCTGCACGCGGCGGCGTCCACGGGGGAGGCGGCGGTCGGCGGGGTGACGTCGGGGCTGATCGGGGCGGGGGAGGAGGTGACGTGGCGGGCGCGGCACTTCGGCGTCCGGCAGCGCCTCACCAGCCGGATCACCCGCTTCGACCGCCCGCGGCACTTCCGCGACTCCATGGTCCGCGGCGCCTTCGCCCGCTTCGACCACGACCACCACTTCGAGCCCTGCGGCGCCGGGACGCGGGTGCGCGACGTCTTCGACTTCCGCGCGCCGCTGGGGCCGCTCGGCCGGATCGCCGAGCGGCTCTTCCTCACCCGCTACATGCGCCGCTTCCTCGTCCACCGCGCCCGCGTCCTCAAGGAAGCCGCCGAGTCCGGCGCCTGGCGCCGCTACCTCCCCGAGGGCTGATCCCAGGCCCGTCCGAAGAGTGGTCGATCGAAAGAAGCCCCGACCCTGTCATTCCGAAGAGGAACGAGTGAGGAATCTACTCGCCTCGTCGGGTGGCTGGCGTCCGGGCACGGATCTCTCCGAAACACCTTCCGATGATCCGGATTCGGGCCGACACGCTTCGCCCCCCGTCCGGCGACGCCGATCCCTCTCCGCGGCGGTTCGTCCCCGATCGCGCCCGCCCCCCTTTCCGCCGCGCACCCATCGTCGTCCACACGTCCCGAATCCGCCCTCCGGACACGACCCCATGCGCGTCATCCGACTTCTCCCGATCGCCCTTCTCCCGATCGCCCTCTCCGCACCGTCCTCGCCGCCCGACCCGGCCGGCTTCGACGTGGAGCGGGTGGCGGACGGGGTGTACGCCGTCGTCCGGCGGGAGCCGGCGGGGCTCTGGTTCGAGGCCAACAACGCCTTCGTCGTGGGCGACGACGGCGTGGTGGTGGTCGACGCCAACTTCAGCGTGGCCGCCACCCGCGAGGTGATCGCCGCCATCCGCCGCGTGACGCCGAAGCCGGTGCGCTACGTGGTCAACACGCACTGGCACGACGACCACATCACCGGCAACCGGGCGTACCGCGACGCCTTCCCCGGCGTGGAATTCGTCGGCCACGCCACCGCGCGCCCC
>DATACF010000909.1:0-2368 GCA_036259235.1 Longimicrobium sp.
GCCCCGGACTCGTCCGTCCGGGGCCGCTTCGTGTCTTCGGGAGGCGGCGGGTCAGGCGTACTCGCCCACGCGCTCGGCGAGCTTCTGGCGGTAGCCGCGGGAGAGCTTGAGCTCGGTGCCGTCGCGGAGGAGGATGACGTAGTCGCCGGACGGGAGCGGGCGGAGCTCGGCGATGCGGTCGAGATTGACGATGGTGGAGCGGTGGACGCGCAAGAAGCGGTCGGGGTCGAGCCGCTCTTCCAGCGTGCTGATCTTCTCGCGGATCAGCCACCCGCTCTTGCCCGCGTGGAGGCGGACGTAGTTCCCCTCGGCCTCGATCCAGTCGACGTCGGCGGTGCGGAGGAACTCGATCTTCCCGCGCGCCTTCACCATCACCCACTCCATGTACTGCGGCCGGGCGACGGCGATCTTCTCCTCCAGCGCCTGCCGCTCGTGCGAGAGCTGCTCGAGGAGCGCGACGATCCGCTGCGACTGGGCGGCGGTGCGCCGCTGGAGCTGCGAGCGGCCGCGCTCGAACGCCTTCTGGAAGCGCTCGGCGTCGAAGGGCTTGAGGAGGTAGTCGAGGGCGTGCACCTCGAAGGCGCGGAGCGCGTACTGGTCGTAGGCGGTGACGAAGATGACCGAGGGGATCTCTTCGCCCAGCCGCTCCAGGACGCCGAAGCCGTCCATCTCGGGCATCTGCACGTCGAGGAAGACGAGGTCGGGGCGGGTCTCGCGGATGGCCTCGACGGCCTGGGCCCCGGTGGCGCAGACGGCGACCACCTCCACCGGCGCCGCCTGCTCTTCGAGGAGGCGGAGGACGCGGCGGCGGGCCAGCGGCTCGTCGTCGACCACGACCACGCGGAGCGCGCTCAACGTTCGGCCTCCGCGTGGGGCCCGGCGGAGGCGCCGATGCGGTACGGGATGACGACGGTGGCCACGGCCCCGCCGCGGGCGGCGTTGGCGAGCTCGAAGCGGTGGCCGGCGCCGTAGAGCTGGGCCAGCCGCTGGCGGGTGTTGCGCACGCCGACGCCCTCGCGCGCCCTCGGGGGCGCCACGGGGGGGAGGCCGGCGCCGTTGTCGCGGACCTCCAGGCGGAGCGTCTCCCCGTCGCGCTCGGCGGTGACCTCGATCCGGCCGGCGCCGCCGCGGGGGGCGGTGCCGTGGCGGATGGCGTTCTCCACCAGGGGCTGGAGGATCAGGTTGGGGACGCGGGCGTCCATGAGGGCTTCGGGGACGTGGAGGCGCACGGTGAGGGTGTCCTGGAAGCGGGTCTGCTGGATGTCGAGGTAGGCCTCGAGGAACTCCATCTCCTGGGCGAGGGTGACCTCGTGGGCCCCGGCGTGGTCGACGGTGCGGCGGAGGAGGTCGCCCAGGCGGGTGATCATCCGGTCGGCGGCGGCCGGGTCTTCGTGGACCAGCTCGGAGATGGAGTGGAGGGTGTTGAAGAGGAAGTGCGGCTGGATCTGCATCTTGAGCGCCTCGAGCCGCGCGTCGGAGAGGCGGGCGCCGAGCTGCGCGGTCTGCACCTCGCGCTCGCGCCACCGCCGGTGGTAGTCGACCAGGTGGGCGACGGCGACCATGGCCCCGTACCACTGGAGGTCGATGTAGAAGACGTTGCGGAAGTAGAGCGCGAAGGTCCCGGGGTCGTCGGCCCAGACGAACTGGGCGACGCCGAAGTTGACGGCGACGCTGGAGGTGGCCACCACGCAGGCGGCGGCGAGGTGGAGCGGGAGGACGCGGGCCCAGCTGCGCCGGCTGAAGCGGAAGCGCATGGCCAGCCAGAACACCGGCCACGTCATCAGCGCCCAGTACCACGCGTCGATGAGGGCGCTCACCACCACGCGCGGGTCGGTGCCGGGGGCGTTGGCCGCGCCCAGGAGGAAGGTGAGGACGTACGGCCGCGTCGCCAGGAAGACGCCGATGAAGGTCCAGACGCCGAAGACGTACGCGGGCCTGAGCCAGAGGCTCCCGCGCGCGGTGTCGTCGGGGGTCGGGGCGGCGGCGGGGGGCATCGGCACGAGGCGCCAGGGGAGGACGCGGCGCGGGGAAGGGGGCTCCATGTCGTCCAATGTAACGCCGGGCGCCCCGCGCTCCGGACCCCGCGGGGGCGAATGGACGGGTGCCGGGGACGGTTCGCGGGGCATGGGGACGAACGGTGCGGGGAGGAGGGCGGGTGGGAGGAGCCGCTACAGGTGGGATGCCCGCGAGCGGCGGAGGGATGGAGCGGGCGAAGAGATTCGTGCAGCAACCGCGACGTTGCGTGAGGGATGCGGGCCCGGAGGGCGGAGACCCTGGCGGGGGGGAATGCGAAAGGGATCGCGATTCGTGATCCGCCAGAAGCGTGCATGGAGTCCGCCAGGGGCTCCGCGCCGTCGCAAACGGTAGT
>DATACF010000910.1:0-5762 GCA_036259235.1 Longimicrobium sp.
AGCCCGGGTGGGGGCCTCGCCGCGTTCCAGAGGGTCAGGCGACGAGATTCCCGACAAACGAGAGACGGGCCAGGAAGAGGCCCCCGCCCCGGACCGACGCGCCCGGGACGGGGGCCTTTTCGCGCTCCGGACGGCCATTTCGGGCCGCCGGGGCGTCCGCGACGACGGGGAGCAGGCGGCGCGCGCCCACGGCGGCGCCGGCGAAGAGCCATCCCACCCGATTCCCACCTGGGAGGAAGCATGCCTCAGCTACCCCGGCGCGAGGAGGAGCGGCGCCTGGCCGCCCTCGGCATCCGGCAGCAGGCGGCCGAGATCGCGGCCGAGCGGCCGCACCCGGTCGACGACAACAACGGCGACGAGGTCAACTACCCCACGCGCCCCTTCGTGGGGAACTACTCCAAGGGGCTGGAGCACGACGCGCTCGGCGACCCCGACCCCGAGAGCTACGCCACCCTCCTCCGGGCGCTCCAGAGCCGCGACCCGGCCGACTTCGAGCAGATCCGGCTGGGCCCCGGCGGGAAGAAGCTCACCAACCCGCAGTCGGGGCTCGCCTTCAACCTCGAGGGCCCCGACACCCAGGAGCTCACCCAGCCCCCCGCGCCCCGCTTCGACAGCCTGGTGACCGCCCACGAGATGGGCGAGCTGTACTGGATGGCCGTCGCCCGCGACGTCCCCTTCATCAACTACGGCGCCGACCCGCTGATCGCGGCCGCCATCCCGTCGATCAACACCGAGTTCTGGGAGTACGGCGGGCCCCAGGGCGTCACCCCGCAGACCATCTTCCGCGGGCTGGAGCCCGGCGTCCAGGTGGGGCCGTACGTCTCGCAGTTCCTCTGGAAGGGGAACAGCGACCCCCGGAAGATGGCCGGCGGGGGGCGCAACGCCACCGACGGCTTCATCGCCTACGGCTCCAAGATCATCGACCAGCGGCAGCAGACGGTGCTGGGCTATCCCGACGTGGGCGCCAGCGCCGACTACCTCCACACCTTCGCCCCCTGGCTCCAGGCGCAGAACGGGAGCGACTTCCGCGGGCAGGACCAGTTCGACTTCACGCAGCGCCGCTTCATCCGCAACCTGCGGGACGGGGCCAACTACGTGCACTTCGACCTGGTGATCGACGCCTACTACAACGCGGCGTGGTACCTCCTCTCGGAGCCCACGGGGACGCAGCAGACCGCCGCCGCGGGCGCGGTGCCGATGCGCGACCGCGAGTTCCCCCTCGACGCGGGGAACCCGTACGCGCCCCCGGCGCCGGACTCGCCCACCGAGGTGGGGTTCGTCACCTTCGGCGACGTCCACGTCATCGAGGTCCTCACCGAGGTCATCGGCCGCGCCGGGCGGTCGGTGTGGTGGCAGAAGTGGGGGGTGCACCGGCGGCTGCGCCCCGAGGAGTACGGCGGGCGCGTCCACAACCACATCACCGGCGCCCGCACCTACCCGCTCCACGGCAGCATCACCACCTCGCTGACCGCGGGGCTCCTGGCGCCGTACTTCGGGAACGCGGGCGACCGCTACCCCAACTCGTACCTCCTCCCCCAGGCCTACCCCGAGGGGGCGCCGACGCACCCGGCGTACGGGGCGGGGCACGCCACCATCAGCGGGGCGTGCGTCACCATCCTCAAGGCGTTCTTCGACGAGAGCAAGACGATCGAGAGCCCCGTGCAGGCCAACGCCACGGGGACGGCGCTGGTGGCGTACGCCGGCCCCACCCTCACCGTGGGCGGCGAGCTGAACAAGCTGGCCAACAACATCTCGCTCTTCCGCAACGCCGCCGGCGTGCACTGGCGGAGCGACCACCAGCAGTCGCTGGTCCTGGGCGAGGCGATCGCCATCAGGCTCCTCCAGGAGCTGTCGATCACCTTCAACGAGGACGACGCCTACTTCCAGCTCACCCGCTTCGACGGCACCACCGTCCGCATCCGCGACGGGTGGGTCGACGTCGTGCCGGCGCAGGCCGGGAGCTGACCCAAGCCGCGGGAGGGGCGGGGTCCCGCCCCTCTCCTCCCCCCTCACGACCTCCTCTCCAGGGAGAAAAGCCATGACGTTCGTGATTCGCGAAGCGGGCGGCGTCCGCTTCACCGAAAAGCTGGTGCTGGGGGCGGGCCTCAGCGTCGGCCCCACCGCCGAGGGCGCGCCGGAGCTGGTGAGCGGCCGCGCCGGCGAGATCCAGCTGGCCCCCACGGGGCTCGACGACACGAAGCAGATCCAGGACGCGCTGGCACGGGGCGTCGACGTGCGGCTGGGCGCGGGGACGTTCACCGTCAGCGCCACGATCACGGTGGGGAGCGGCGGCGCGGCGCAGCGCCTGATCGGCGCGGGGCCGGGGGCCACCCGGCTGCTGATGAACGCGACGGCGCCGGGGGTGGTCGTCCGCCTCGCCGCCAGCCGGTGCGGGGTCGAGTCGCTCTGGATCGACAACCCCGGCAACATCATCGGGGTCCTGGCCGCGATCACCCCGGGCGGCTCGGCGAAGATCACCGGGATCGTCCTCCGCGACCTCCGGATGACCGACGCCGACCTCCCCGTGCAGCTGGAGAACCCGGTGACGTGCGCCATCGAGAACCTGCACGCCACCGGGGTCAGCAACTACGGGATCTACGTGAACGCCACCGCCACCGAGTGCACGGGGGTGACGGTGCGCAACGTGACGTTCGAGGGCCTTGCCGGCGTGGGGCTGGTGGGCGTCTACCTCGGCGGGGTGTCGGCCACCGCGTGCGAGGGGGTGGTGGCGCGCCAGTTCACCCAGCACGGGGTGTGGGTCAACGGCGGCTCGGGGCACCACCTGGCGGGGATCCGCGCGGTGGAGTGCGGGGCGGGGGTGACGGTCCAGAACGCCTCGGCGGCGACGCTGGAGGGGGCCGACGTCCTCGGCGTCCCCGGGAGCGCGCTGATCACCCAGACCCGGGGGATCCAGGTCACCGGCGCCAAGGACGTGGCCGTCCACGGGTGCCGGGTGACGAAGATGCCCGAGCCGGTGCGGATCGCCAGCTCCGAGAACGTGGTGGTGGGCGCGGTGCGCTCCGACACCTCGGGGACGACGATCGCCAACCCCCACCTGGCGGTCACCGCCTCGCCGGGGGTCTTCGTGACCTCGTTCCGGATCGTCAACCCCGCCGTGCCGCCGGCCTTCGAGGTCGACGTGGCGGGGGCGGGGAGCCGCGTCCTCTTCGGCCCCCACAACTTCGCCGCCGGCCGGATCAACTCGGGTGGCTTCTTCGCCGCGCTGTAGGGCGGGCGGGCCCGCGCCCGTCCGGAACGAGACGACAGGACCCGGGCGCGCACGCACGGCCCCGCCCCGGCACTCCGCCGGAGACGGGGCCGTGCTCGCGTTTCCGGGCCGGAGCAACGGCCTTTCCCCGCGGCGCCCGCCGCGGGACGGGACTCAAGCGCGCCGCACCGCGGCAGGCACGCCAGACGGGAGATCCGATCATGGCGAAGGCACACACGCTCGTCGACAACTTCAACGACAACACGACGGACACCGGAAAGTGGACCGCCACCGGCCCAGTGCAGGAGGTGAACCAGCGGCTGGAGATCCGCCCCGCGAGCAACGTGGCGCAAAGCTACGGAAGGTACACCTCCGCCACGACGTACGACCTGACCGACTCGGAGGCGAGCGTCGAGTTCGTCCGGCTGACCCGTACGGGAGATTCGTCTCTGGCCGCGTACGTCGGGAACCGGGACACCGGGGACCACGTGGCGATCACCGCCGGGTTCAGGTACCTGCAGCCCACCAAGCGCGCGGCGGGCGTCTTCACCTCCATGGCGGTCGTTCCCTACGACCCCAGGGCGCACCGCTGGCTCCGGTTGCGGGAGAACGTGGGAACGGTGTACTTCGAGGCCTCGGCCGATGGGAGCACCTGGAGCGAGATCGCCCGGACCCCGACCCCGTTCACCCTGACGGCGGTCATCCTGGAGATCGGCGCGGGGGTGTTCGCCTCGACCCCATCCCCCGGTCTGGCCGTCTTCGACAACTTCAACGTCCCCGATACGTCTCGGGCGCGCCGCACCGAGGAGCGCCGGCTCTCCGCGCGCGACGTCCGGGTCGAGGCGGCCGAGCTGGCGGCGGCGCGGCGGCACGACGACCACGTCAACAACAACGACGAGGTCAACTACCCCACCCGCCTCCTCGCCGGCAACTACTCCAAGAGCCTGAAGCACGACTCCCTGGGCGACCCCGACCCCGGCTCGTACTCCACCCTCCTCCGCGCGCTGCAGAGCGAGGACCCGGCCGACTTCGAGGAGGTGATCCTGGCCTCCGTGACGGCCGTGAAGCTGACCAACCCGCAGGGGGGCCTCGCCTTCGACGTGGCGGGGCCCGACCCCCAGGAGCTCACGATGATCCCGGCGCCGCGCTTCGACAGCGAAGTGACGGCGCACGAGATGGGCGAGCTGTACTGGATGGCCCTCGCGCGCGACGTGCACTTCGCCAACTACGGCACCGACCCGATCATCACGGCGGCCGCCAGCTCGCTGAACGGCGAGTTCCCGCAGTTCGGCGGCACGGTGCCGGTGAGCGCGCAGAACGTCTTCCGCGGGATCTACCCGGGCGAGCAGGTGGGGCCGTACGTCTCGCAGTTCCTCCTCAAGGGGAACGTCGACCCCCGCAAGCCCGACGAGCTGGGGCGCAACGCCGAAGATGGGTACATCATCTACGGCTCGCAGGTGATCGACCAGCGGCAGCTCACCGTGGCGGCCGGGGTCGACCACCTGACCACCTTCAGCGCGTGGCTCAACGTCCAGAACGGCGCCGACACCCGCGGGCAGGACCAGTTCGACACGACGCGGCGCTTCATCCGCAACCTCCGCGACGGGACGGCGTTCGTGCACTTTGACCAGGTGCTCAACGCCTTCCTCAACGCGGCGCTGATCCTGATGGCGGAGCCGAGGGGGAACCAGCTCGCCCCCTTCCCCTTCTTCGGGGGGCGGCCGATGATCGACCTGGAGTTCCCCAAGGACCAGGGGAACCCCTACGACCCGCCGGGGACGGCGATGGACAGCCGGACGCAGATCGGCTTCGGCACCTTCGGCCCCATCCACCTCCTGCAGGTGCTCTCGGAGGTGCTCGGCCGTGCCATCCGCGCCGTGTGGTGGCAGAAGTGGGGGGTCCACCGGCGGCTGCGGCCGGAGGAGTACGGCGGCCGCGTGCACAACCACGTCACCGGCGCGCGCACCTACCCGCTCCACACCAGCATCACCACGTCGCTCACCAGCGGCGCGCTGGCCTCGTACTTCGGGCAGGCGGGAGAGCGCTTCCCGTCGTCGTACCTCCTCCCGCAGGCGTATCCCGAGGGCGCGCCCACGCACCCGGCGTACGGCGCCGGGCACGCCACGGGCGCCGGGGCGCTGGCGACGATGCTGAAGGCGTTCTTCGACGAGACGGCGCCGATCGAGAACCCGGTGCTCGCCAGCGCCGACGGGCTCTCGCTGGTGGCCTACACGGGCGCGGACGCGGGGCAGCTGACGGTGGGCGGCGAGCTGAACAAGCTGGCCGGGAACATCGCCCTCTTCCGCAACGCGGCCGGCGTACACTGGCGGAGCGACTACACCGAGTCGGTGCTGCTAGGGGAGCAGGTCGCCATCCGCATGCTCCAGGAAATGAGCCTCGGCTTCAACGAGGACGACGCCTTCTTCGAGCTGACCCGGCTTGACGGCGTGAAGATCAGCATCTTCGACGGCAAGGTGGTGCCGACGGTGTAGCGGCGGCCGTTGTCGAAGGCTGAACGAGACGAACACCGGGGCGCGCGACGCCCCCGTCCGGC
>DATACF010000911.1:0-6460 GCA_036259235.1 Longimicrobium sp.
GCTTCGTCCGCGTCTTTGGCGTGCCCACCGGTTTCTACGACGAGTCTCACGCAGAGCAGAGTCAGCAGAGGAACTTCATGGGGCTCTCTGCTTCCTCTGCTGCCTCTGTGTGAGGCCGTCCGCCGTCAGAACTTCGCGTTGACGATGGGGAGGAGGCGCAGGCCCCGGGGGTTGCTGCGGACGTAGTTGAGGAGGCCGAGCTGGACGCCCTTGAGGTCGCGGGCGTAGTTGTAGACGCCGATGGAGAGGCCGCGCTGGGTGCCGCGGACGTCGTTCCGGCCGGAGACGGCGATCCCCTCCAGCTCGCGGGTGCGGACGGTGTAGAGGGCGGTGGCGAAGCCCTGCACCACCTCGTCGGAGACCACCGCGAGGCCGGCGCCGGTGAGCCAGCGCACGGGGCCGTTGGAGACCACCGCCAGCCCGGCCGCGTTGATCCCCTCGATCCGCCCGTCGGAGACGGCGGCGAGGCCGGCCACGTTGAGCCCCTGCATGGGCCCGTCGGAGACGGTGGCGAGCCCGGCGACGTTGATCCCCTGCATGGGCCCGTCGGCGACGACGGCCGCCCCGCCGACGTTGATCCCGCGCATGGGGCCGTCGGTGACCACGGCCAGCCCGCCCACGTTGATCCCCGTCAGCGACCCGTTGGCCATGGTGGCGAGCCCGCCGGCGGTGATCCCGCGGACGTCGCCTTCGGCCATCACCGCCAGCCCGCCGAGGCTCATCCCCGTGATGTCGCCCTGGGAGATGGAGGCCAGCCCGCCCAGGGTGACGCCCCGCACGTCGCCCTCGACGACGGTGGCGAGGCCGCCGACCGCGGCGCCGGTGAGCCCTTCCTGCGAGATCACCGCCAGCCCGCCCGCGTGGAGCCCCGCCAGCCCGCCCTCCGAGACCACGGCCAGCCCGCCGGCCGAGATCCCGTTGACGCTCCCCTGCGAGACCACCGCCAGCCCCCCGGCGCCGATCCCGTTCATCGACCCCTCGGTGACCACGGCCAGGCCGCCGATCCCGATCCCGTTGATGGTGCGCGCCACCGGCGCCGCGAGCCCGACGGCCGCGCCGTTGACCACCAGCTCGTCGTTCTCGCGCGGACGCCAGAGGGTGAGGTTGAGCCCGTTGACGCGCTTGACGTCGTGGTCGACGGCGTTGATCCGGATCCCCGTCACCCGCTCGGAGTTGCCGATGCTGATCCCCACCCCGCCCACCGTGAGGTTGAGCGCCCGGTGCGACGCCGGCTCGTCGTAGTCGTACTCCTCCTCTTCCTGCGCGTACAGCGGTGCGGCGAGCAAGACGGCGCAGGCGAGCGCGGCGAGCGGGGCGGTCCGCGGGTGCATGGGTCCTCCGGGCGTGTCTGGATGGGGAGAAACACGAAACGGCCCCTGATCGTCGAGGCATGTTGAGCGCCTCTACGGGGGCCGTCGCACGGAGGTTTCAAGAAGGGAAAGTGCGTGAGTGCGTGAGTGCGTTTCGCCCCGTCGTGAGAGCGAAGGGCGGTGCGCTTCGGCCACTAACGCACTCACGCACTCACGCCCCTTCCGTCCACGCCGTCAGCCGGTGGAGGAGGGAGTCCATCCGGAGGCGGAGGTCGAGGTCGGGGACGTGGGGGGCCGCCTGGGCGAGGTAGTGGACCAGGAGGCCGATCTCGCCCTGCGCCAGCTCCTCGGCGAAGAGGAGGGGGTCGAGCCCCAGGTCGTGCGCGGCGGTGGAGACGGCGCGCACGCAGAGGTCGCGGAGGTCGGCCTCCTCCAGCGGCGACTCCGGCGAGGCGGCGGGGAGGACGTCGCCCCTCATGTGCGGAACATCCCCGCCAGCCCTTCCATCTCGCCCGTCAGCAGCGCCCGCCACACCCCGCCGTCGCGCTTCGCGCTGATGACCGTCACCTTGCTCATAGGGGCGCCGTCGACCTCCATGTTCAGCCGGTAGACGATGTGCGCCGTGTCGCCCTCCATCACGTGGCCCACGATCTCGGCGCGCGAGCCGCCGAGTATCGCCGCCAGCCCGGCCTGCTGCCCCATCATCCCGTTGAGGAAGCGCTCGTAGAAGGCGGCCGGCGCCAGCGCCTTCACCGCCTCGTTGTCCGCCACCCCCAGCATCCGCGCCACCTCGCCCTCCTCGTCGATCTCCAGGATCGGGAGGAGAAGGCTCTGGAAGCTCTGCAGCGCCTCGGGATGCATCAGCGCGGCGTTCGCCTTCCAGTCGCCCGCCCGCATCGTCGCGAAGTAGCGCTCGGCCAGCGCCTCGGGGGTCGCCTGCGCCGCCGCCGGGCGCGCGGCCAGCAGGAGAGCCAGGAGGAGGAGCGGGAACCGGAGGATCGTCTTCATGGCGGGGTCCCGGGAGGAAGGAAACGATGCGGAGGGCCGTCGCCTGGACGACCCTCCTCCCACGCACTCACGCACTCAGCGCGCCGCCGGGCGCGCGGCGGCGAACTCGGCGTCGGGGTTCCAGCGGGGGAGCTCGGCCTCGTTGGCCAGCCGCGTCCCGAACTCCAGCACCAGCTCGGAGAGCTGCACCGCGCCCGCCAGGTCGAGGCCGGGGGCGTACTCGTCGGAGGGCTGGTGGTAGTCGCGCGCGTTGTAGGCGTTCAGCCGCTCCTCGCCCCACCCGGCGGGGCGCCCCTCGTAGTCGTTCCCCGGGCCGATGGAGACCGCCGGGACGCCCGCCTTGGCGAAGGAGAAGTGGTCGGAGCGGTAGAAGCCCCCCCGCTCGGGAAAGGCGTCGGGGGTGATCCGCATCCCCGCCGGCTGGATCATGGCGGCGAAGCGCGGCCCCAGCGAGCTCTTGGTGTCGCCCAGGACGCGGAAGTCCTTCACCCGCCCCCAGAGGCCCCCGCCGTCGACGTTGATGTTGGCGACGATGCTCCCGATGGGGACCACCGGGTTCTGCGCGAAGAACTCCGACCCCAGGAGCCCCGACTCCTCGGCGGTGACGAAGACGAAGAGGAGCGAGCGCTTCGGCGCCGGGCGCGAGGCCGCCGCGCGCGCCACCGCCAGGAGGTCGGCGACCCCCGAGGCGTTGTCGAGGGCGCCGTTGTAGATGGAGTCGCCGTCCACCGCCGGGCCGACGCCCAGGTGGTCCCAGTGGGCGCTGAACGCCACGTGCTGGTCGCGGAGGGCCGGGTCGCTCCCGCGGACCAGGCCGACGACGTTCTCCGACTCCAGGTGCCGCACCTCGCTCCGGAAGCCGACGTCGAGCGTGATCCCCGTCGCCACCGGGCGGAAATTGCGCGACGCCGCCTGCTCGCGGAGGCGGCCCAGGTCGAGCCCCGCCTGGCGGAGGAGCGCCGTCGCCGCGCTGTCGGTGACCCACCCGCGGAAGGCGAGCGGCGCCGGGAGCTTGGGGTCGCGGGGGAGCATCCGCTGCTCCTTGGCCCACGAGCCCACCACCGTGTGCCAGGGGTACCCCGCGCGCTCGGTGGTGTGGACGATGAGCGCCCCGGCCGCCCCGCGGCGCTCGGCCTCCTCGAACTTGTAGGTCCAGCGCCCGTAGTAGGTCATCGCCCGGCCGCCGAAGAGCGCCGGCTCCCCCGCGGGAGCGGGCGGGTCGTTGACCAGGACCAGGAGGATCTTACCCTTGACGTCCACGTCCTTGAAGTCGTCCCACCGGTACTCGGGCGCGCTCGACCCGTAGCCGACGAAGACGACCTCGCCCCGCGCCTGGCTGGTCTCCGCCGCCGACCCCGCCCACACCACCACGTCCTCGGGGTAGCGGAGCGCCGCCGTCGCCTTCCCCGAGGCCCCCACGCGGAGGGTGGCCGGGTCGGCGTCGACGATGTCGATGGGGACGCGCTGGAAGTAGCTGTCGCCCGCCCCCGGCTCGACGCCCGCGCCGCGGAGCTGCGCCGCGATGTACTCGGCCGTCAGCCGGCCGCCGCGGGTGGCGGGGGCGCGCCCCTCCAGGAGGTCGGAGGAGAGGAAGCGGATGTGGCCGTCGATCTCGGCCGGGGTGATCCCGGCGCGCGCCTGCGCCGCCGCCGGCGCGGCCAGGAGCGCCGCGGCGAGCGCCCCGGCGAAGGTGCGTGTGACTCGCATCGGTCTGGAGAGGTTCTTCGTGGGTGGAAGGGCCGCGGCGCCCGGACGGCGCCCGCCGCGCGGTCCGAAAACGTACGGCGGAACGGGCGGCCGCGAAAGGCGGCGCGGGGGCCGCGCGAGCAGGGGGTTGTCTTCCAACTCCTTCCGTGCGAACGTCATCCGACGGAAACACCCGTCGCCATCGCCCGCCGTCGCGTTCCGCCGCGCTCGGACGTTCTCCACCGCGTAAGGCCTCCGTTTTCCGGCCCCGTCGTCCTCCCCTTCCTCCCATTCGAATCCCGATGAAGCTCCCGGCCTCCCTCGCGCGCCTGGCCGCGTGCGCCGCGCTCCTGGCCCTGGGCGCGTGCGACGACCCGCCCGCCGACCCGCCCACCCCGGGAACGCTGACCGCGACGGTCGTCTCCCCCCACGGCGCCGAGGGCGCCGTCCTCCTCGAGCTGAGCGGCGAGGGGGTGGGCGCGGTCACCGCCCCGGCGGGGCAGCGGATCTTCACCCAGGGGACCGACCCCGTGCGCGTCCTCCTGGTCCTCCCGCAGCCCGGCCAGGCGCGCTTCTCCGTCGCGGTCGCCGACACGAAGGAGGAGCCCGAGGTCGACTTCCTGGAGGTCGCCGACGGCGCCAACCAGCTCCGGCCCTCGCTGGCCGGCTACCGCGTGGAGTTCGGCCAGTGAGCGCGCGCGCCCTCTTCCGCGCCGCCCCCGCGGCCGTGGCGCTGGCCGCGCTCGCCGCCGCCCCGGCCGCCGCGCAGGACGTCCGCGTCCAGGCGCACCTCTCCGGGAAGCGCCTCCCGGCCGCCTTCGAGCGCCGCCTCGCCGAGAACCCGGCCTTCTTCGAGGTCCAGGGGTGGCGCGCCGCCCGGCGGGTGGACGGCGAGATGCGGGGGACGCTCCCGCTGGTCGTCCTCCAGGGGCTCTTCGCCGACTCGCCGGAGCCGCAGTTCACGACGCAGCAGGTGCAGCAGGTGATCTTCGACGGCCCCTCGCCCGGCGGCACCCTCCCCGACTTCTACACCGAGGTCTCGGCGGGGCGGTTCAGGGTCGACGGCGACGTCCGCCCCTGGGTGCGGACGACGGTGCCCCGCGAGGGGGCGGTGGACTTCGAGACGGGGAACCCGGTCCTCTTCTTCCTCCAGACCCTCCAGGGGGCCGACGCGTCGACCGACTTCGGGCTCTACGACAACGACGGCCCCGACGGCGTCCCCAACAGCGGCGACGACGACGGGCGCGTCGACGCGGCCGCCTTCCACTACATCGAGAAGGCCGCCAGCTGCGACGGGCCCGGGATCTGGCCGCACCGGAGCCGGGTCTCCAACTGGCCCCGCCCCGACGGGAGCCAGCCCGGGCCGTACCGCACCGACGACCTCCGCCCCAACGGCACCCCCATCGTCGTCGACGACTACATCACCCAGAGCACCGTCGACTGCGCGGGGCAGCTCCTCAACATCGCCGTCATCACCCACGAGCTCGGACACGTCCTGGGGCTCCCCGACCTCTACGACGCGCTGGGGAGCATCACCCCCGACAACCGCCGCTGGGTGGTGGGGTGCTGGACGCTGATGGCCGCCGGCGCCTGGGGGTGCGGCGACGGCGCCGCCTGGACGCACGCCGCCCGGCCGCCCCACATGGGCGCGTGGGAGAAGGCGCAGCTGGGGTGGGCCGAGGTGCTCGACGTGGGCGACCTCGCGGGCTCGACGGTGACGCTCCAGGCCGTGCAGGGGAGCAACCAGGTGCTCCGCATCCCCCTGCGCCAGGGCGAGTACTTCCTCGTGGAGTACCGGCCGAACACCGGGTGGGACCGCGACCTCCCCGCCGGGGGGCTCCTGGTGCACCACGTCGACGAGACGGTCCCCTTCCGGCCGTGCGCGGGGTGCCCGCGGATCTACGGGGTCTCGCTGGTGGAGGCCGACGGGAACGGGGCGCTGCTGAAGACGGCGGCCGAGGGGGGCAACCGCGGCGAGGCGGGCGACGTCTTCCGCCCCGGCTCCGCCTTCGACGCCGCCCACGGCGCGAAGACGAACGCCGGCGACGCCACGGCGATCTCGCTCACGGGGATCCGGCTGGCCGCCGGGGGGGCCGAGTTCTTCCTCCAGACCGTGTGGCCGCTGCGGAAGCTGCTGAGGTGGCTGATGAACGGGCCCGGCGAGGACCTCACGACCGCCGAGAAGACCGCGCTCGACAAGCAGGGGAACGACAACGACCGCTACGACATCGGCGACCTCCGCGCGTACCTCCTCGCGCACCCGTCGGTCGCGGAGCAGGAGCTGTAGCCGCGCCTCCGGAGGTCGTGGATGGCGAAGAGGAGACCCGTCGCGCTCCGGCGGGTCTCCTCCTGGGCACTGGGCACTCGGAACCGCGAACTGCAACTACGTCTCTGGGCATGTCCCCGCTAAAGCGGGGCCGGGCTGCGGGCGCCGTAGGAAACGATACTACCGTTTC
>DATACF010000912.1:0-1783 GCA_036259235.1 Longimicrobium sp.
CCTTGACCTGCCGCGGCGTCATCACCTGCTCGGCGAGCTGCTTGAGATCCTCCGGCTTGAGCGGCGCCATCTCGAGGCTGGTGAGCTCGCCGTTGATCCGGACCGTGGGCGGCCGACCCCCGCCCGCGGATCCGCATCAAGAATCCCTGAAGGGAGCCCCGCCGCCGATGGACCTGAACCGGCTTTCGATGGACCTCTCCGCCGCCCTCGAGGCGGCGCGGGGGCAGGCCGCCCGCCGGGGCGCCGCCTACATCCAGCCCCGCCACCTCCTGGCCGCCCTCCTGGAGCCGGGGGGCGCCCTCCGCGCCCTCGCCGGGGGGGTGGGGCTCGACGCCGCCGCCGCCCTGGAGGCGGTCGAGCGCGCCGGGGGCGACGGCGAGGCGCGGCTGGAGCCCGGGCGGCAGCCGATCGCGGGGCGGGCGCTCCGCGACCTCCTCGACCGCGCCTTCGCCCGCGCCGACCGCCGGGGGGCGCACACCGTGGGGCCGCTGGAGGTGGCGCTCGCCGCCGCCGAGCCCGAGACGGGCGAGCTCCCCCGGGCGCTGCGCGACGCCGGGTGGGTCCCCGACCGGCTGGCCGCCGCCCTCGACTCGCCCGAGGTGATGCAGCCGGCCGCCGAGCGCGAGCCCCCTCCCGCCGCCGGGGCGCTGGCCCGCTTCGCCCGCGACCTCACCGAGGCCGCGCGCCAGGGGCGCCTCTCCCCGGTGGCGGGGCGCGACGCCGAGACCCGCGCGGCTGTGCAGACGCTCCTGCGGAAGTCCAAGAACAACCCCGTCCTGGTGGGCGACCCCGGGACGGGGAAGACGGCGATCGTGGAGGGGCTGGCCCAGCGGATCGCCGCCGGCGACGTCCCCGAATCGCTGAAGGGGTGCCGCGTCCTCGCCCTCGACCTCACCGCGCTGGTGGCGGGGGCCAAGTACCGCGGCGAGTTCGAGGAGCGGATCAAGGCGGTCGTCGACGAGGTGCGCGAGCGGAAGGACGTGGTCCTCTTCCTCGACGAGCTCCACACGCTGGTGGGGGCCGGGGGCGGGGCGGGGGGGATGGACGCCGCCAACATCCTCAAGCCCGCGCTGGCCCGGGGCGAGCTCCGCTGCATCGGCGCGACCACCCACGACGAGTACCGCGAGCGGATCGAGACCGACGGGGCGCTGGCCCGGCGCTTCGAGAAGGTGACGGTCGACGAGCCCGACGACCACACCGTCCTGGCCATGCTCCACGGCGCCCGGCGCGGCTACGAGGCGCACCACGGGGTGACGGTCTCCGACGCGGCGCTGGAGGCGGTCGTCAAGCTCGCCCGCCGCCACCTCCGCGACCGCTTCTTCCCCGACAAGGCCTTCGACGTCCTCGACGAGGCGGCGGCGCGGCTGCGGATGCAGGCCGAGTCGCGCCCGGAGCCGGTGGAGGCGCTCGCCCGCGACGTGGCGCGGCTGGAGGCGCGCCTCCTCTCGGCCCCCGCGGGGAGCCCCGAGCGGGCGGCGCTGGAGGCCGAGGCCGCCGCCGCGCGCGCCTCGCTGGAGGCGCTGGAGGGGCGGTGGCGCGAGGAGCGGGAGACGGGGGCGGCGCTCCACGACACCGGGCAGGCCATCGCCGCCCAGGAGGCCGAGCTCGCCGCCGCCGAGGGGCGGGGCGACGTGGCCGCGGCCGCCGCCATCCGCTACGGGTCGCTGAAGTACCTCCGCGAGCAGGAGGCCGATCTCGCCGCCCGCCACGCCGCCCTCCTCGCCGAGGGCCCCGTCCTGGCGCGCGAGGTGGGCCCGGCCGACGTGGCCGAGGTGGTGGGGCG
>DATACF010000913.1:0-2830 GCA_036259235.1 Longimicrobium sp.
GCCGCCGGGGAGTCCGCCAGGGGCTCCGCGCCGTTGGAAACGGTAGTATCGTTTCCTACGGCGCCCGCAGCCCGGCCCGGAGCGCAGCGGAGGGACACGCCCAGATCCGCCGTCGAAGTTGCCGTCGAAGTTGCCGTCGCCGTTGCCGTAAACGCCAGCCCCGCGACAGATCCCTCAGAAGCGCACGTCGATCCGCGTCGTGAACGAGCGCGGAACCGGCTGCGTGGCGAAGTCCGCCGCGGCGACGCCGACGCCTGAGCCGTTGGTCTCCGGGTCGAGCCCCGAGTACGGCGTCCACGTCAGCAGGTTGCGCCCGGCCAGCGTCAGCTCGGCCCCGCGCGCCCCGAACGCCCGCGCCACCCGCTCCGGCGCGGCCAGCGTGAGCGCCACCTCGCGCAGCCGCACGAAGCTCGCGTCCTCGACGAACCCCGCCTGCGACACGGGACTCCCGAGCGGCCCCGAGGGGCGCGTCGCCGCGACGGCGGCCTGGTCGGCCAGCGGCGCCCGGGGGTCGTTGGCCTCGCGGCAGCTCTGGAAGGCGGTGCACCGCTGCAGGCGGGCCACGTTGAACATCCGCGCCCCGCCCTGGTGCTCGAGCCGCGCCGAGAGCGTGGCCCCGCGCGCCTCCAGCCGCCCCGCCACCGCCAGCATCCGCGTGGGGAGCGGCGACCCCAGCGAGGCCAGCGTGTCGCCCAGCGTCACCTCGGAGGGGACGATCACCCCGTCGCCGTCGGCGTCGCGCCACGAGACGATCGGGCGGGCGGTGTAGGCGCCCACGGGGATGTCCTCGCCGTAGGTCTGGAGGAGCGAGCCGGCCCCGTTCTGCTCGGAGACGCGGTTGCGGGCGAGCGCCCCCAGGAGCTCCACCTCGCCCGTGACGCCGTCCGAGAGATCGCCCCCCGCCCGCACGGACCCCTCGGCGCCCCACGCCCGGAGCCGCCCCAGGTTCCCGAGCGCCGCCGGGAAGCCGACGACCTGGAGGAGGTCTTCGGTCTCGCGCCGGTAGGCGGTCAGCCGCACGCCGAGCCCCCCGGAGAGGAGGGCGTCGAGCCCCGCCTCCACCTCCTCGGTCACCTCCGGCCGGTCGCCGCTCGTGCACCCCTCGAACGGGCAGGCGAAGAATTCCGGCGGCGCGTCGGCGCGGTCGAGCCCCGGGCTCATCCCGGCGTAGCGGGCGGCGCGGCCGTACGCCGCGCGGAGCCAGAGGGCGTCGAGTCCCCCGGCGGAGAGGGTGGGGCCGGCGTCCCACCGCCCGGCGAGCGACCCCGCCCACAGCTCGGGGCCGGCGTCGCCCGCGTCGCGGCGGAGGGCGCCGGCGACCTCGGCCCGGCCCCCGCGCGCGGCCGTCTCCAGGTAGAGGCCGGTGAGCTCGCGCTTCCACTCCCACCGCGCCACGTTGAAGACCTGGTCGCCGCTGTAGGTGCTGTCGACGGCCTCGGCGTCGTCCCACTGCCGCTCGGCGCCGAGGGTGGCGGAGAGGTGCCACCCGCCGAGCCCGCCCCCCAGCGTGGCGTGCGCGTCGGCCACCCGCAGCGACCGCTCGGCGGCCACCGTCCGCACGGCCGGGCCCCCGTCGTCGACGACCGGGCGCTCGTCGGTGTCCGCGCGGTCGACGCCGAAGCGCCCGCCCACCGAGAGCCACGGGAGGGCGGCCCAGTCGGCCCGGAGCGCGGCGCGGGTGCGGCCGGTCTCGTGCGCGTTGTCGTAGCCGGCGGGGGCGCCGGGGGCGCCGGGGCGGTAGCCTCCGTTCTCGTCGTCGCGGGCGGCGCCGTAGAGCCCGGCGCGGATCCGGCCGATGCTCGAATTGCCCTCGAAGGGGAGCGACAGGTCGCGCCGGAGGTGCGCCGCCGAGAGGTCGAGCCGGAGCGCGTCGAAGGGCCGGGCCGTGACGGCGCCCGCCAGGCTCAGCCGGTCCTCGTGGTTCTCCGGCAGCAGCCCCAGGTCGCGCTCGCCCCCCAGCGCGGCGGCGTACCCCACCCGCCCCGCGCCCCCCCGCACCGACGCGCCCGCGGCGTAGCGGCTGGAGGTGCGGTACGGCGAGTGCGCCTCCAGCGGGTTGAAGGAGAGGAGCGAGTCGGCGAACGGGGTGCAGGCGCCGCCGGCCTCGGCCAGGAGCGTGCACCCGCCCGTCTCCCCGCCCCCGAAGCGCCCCCGGCGCTCGTAGTTGGCCGGGTAGCGCGCCGCGTCCGCGCGCACCCCCGCCTCCGCGAAGGCGTGGAAGCGCGCGGGCTCCCGCTCGCCCGCCCGGTCGGTGGTGACCAGGATGACGCCGTTGGCCGCCGCCGGCCCGTAGCGAGCCGCCGCCGCGGGCCCGTGGAGGACCTCGACGGAGACGACGTGCTCGGGGTCGAGGTCGTCGATCCGCGACACCTCCTGCCCGCCCACGTCGATCGTCAGCCCGTACGGGTCGCTGATCACCGGAAGGCCGTCCACCACCACCAGCGGGTGCGCGGGGAGGAGGAGCGACGACGGCGAGCGGAGCTGGACGCGCGCGCCCGCCCCCACCGACCCGCTCGCCTGGCGGACGAAGAGCCCGGGGACGCGCCCGGTGAGGAGCTCGGTGAAGGAGCGCGTCGCCGCCCGCTCTGCGGTGCCGGGGACGATGGAGTCGCGCGCGGCGCCGGATCCGGAGCGGAAGACGGTGTCGCCGGACGCCGCGCCGGCCTCCTGCGCGAGCGCGGGCGGCGCGCACGCGATCGCGAGCGCGAAAGAAAGCGAGACGATGGGGCGGAGCATGTCAGGTGTGCCGGGAGAGAAGCAAAACGCGGAGGGAAACGGGAAATCTGCCGCCCCCGCGCGCGCCCCGTCAAGCGTTTCCCCCCTCCCGCCA
>DATACF010000914.1:0-1677 GCA_036259235.1 Longimicrobium sp.
CCGAGGGGCGCCGCCTCTTCCTCACGGCCGGGGAGGCGGAGCTGCGGCGGTAGGCTCCCGAGCGCGACGACCTTCGGAGGCGCGCGGTCCGCGATCCGTGCGCCCTCGGGCGTTCGCGCCTATCTTCATCCTCCGATCGACCCTTCCGCCGTCCGCCGTCTCCGCCCGATGAGGATTCCCGTGATTTCGCCGATCCGTTCCGCCGCCCGCGCGCTCGCCGCCGCCGCGGCGCTCGTCCTCGCGCCCTCGCTCGTGCGCGCGCAGGAGGGGGCGCCCGCGCCGGTCGCCATCACGCACGCCACGGTGATCGACGTGGAGCGGGGGCGGCCGGTGCGCGACCAGACGGTGGTGGTGAGCGGGGGGCGGATCACCGCCGTGGGGCCGGCGGGGCGGGTGGCGGTGCCGGCGGGGGCGCGGGTGGTGGACGGGCGGGGGAAGTACGTGATCCCCGGCCTCTGGGACATGCACGTGCACGCCGCCATGCCGGGGATCGCGCAGCACTTCCTCCCGCTGCTCGCCGCCAACGGCGTCACGGGGGTGCGCGAGATGTTCTCCACCCTGCCGACGATGAAGGCCGTCCGCGCCCAGGTCGACTCCGGAAAGATCCTGGGGCCGCGGATGGTGGGCTCGGGGCACATCCTCGACGGCCGCCCGCCCGTCTGGTTCGGCTCGGCCGTCGCGACCACCGCGGACGAGGGGCGGCGCGCGGTCGACTCGCTGGCGGCGGGGGGCGCCGAGTTCATCAAGGTCTACTCCCGCCTCCCGCGCGACGCGTACTTCGCCATCGCGGAGGCGGCGAAGGCGCGGGGCATCCCCTTCGCGGGCCACGTCCCGTCGCTGGTGGGGGTCGACGAGGCGTCGGCGGCGGGGCAGAAGAGCATCGAGCACATGACGGGCGTCCTCTCCGCCTGCTCGCCCCGCGACGCGGAGATGCGGGACACCGTGGCGCGGAGGGTGGCGGCGGGCGGGTGGACGGCGGTGACGGGGGGGACGGCGCGGACCCGGGCGCTGATGGAGTCGTACGACGAGGGGCGGTGCCGGGCGCTGGCGCGGACGCTGGCGCGCAACGGCACCTGGCTGGTGCCCACGATGGTGACGCTGCGCAACACCTCGTTCCTCGACGACACCACGCTGGCCGCCGACCCGCGGATGCGCTTCGTCTCGAAGGGGTTCGGCCAGAGCTGGAACCCGCGGAACGACTTCCGCTTCCGCACCCTCACGGCCGAGGACTGGGCCGTGCGCCACGCGAGCCACGCGCACCTGGTCCGCATCATCCGGCTCATGCGCGAGGAGGGGGTCCCGTTCCTGGCCGGGACCGACCTGTCGAACCCCTACGTCTACCCCGGCTTCTCCCTCCACGACGAGCTGGCCGAGCTGGTCGGCGTGGGCTTCACCCCCGCCCAGGCGCTGCGGGCGGCCACCTCCGACGCGGTGCGCTACCTGGGGCTCGCCGACTCGGCCGGCACCGTCGCCGCGGGGAAGCACGCCGACCTCGTCGTCCTCGACGCCGATCCGCTGGCCGACATCCGCGCCGTCGGCCGCATCCACGCCGTCGTTCTCCGTGGCCGCCTCATCGACGCCGCCGAGCGCGCGCGCCTCCTCGCCGAAGGCGAAGCCCGCGCCGCCCGCTGACGCGCGTCACACGATCGGTCCCGAAACACGAAGGCCCCCCCCGCG
>DATACF010000915.1:0-3402 GCA_036259235.1 Longimicrobium sp.
AGCGCGCGGGGCACACGGTGGAGCGCGAGCGCACCGGCACCGGCACCTCGGCGGCCGAGTTCGCCCGCATCCGCCGCCGCGCCGACGCGGCCGACCTCGTCGTGGTCTCGGCCTACGTCACCCCGCGCGAGTACCGGGGGAGCGTGGAGGCGGGCGGCGCCTTCGCCACCTTCGTCGAGTCGCTGGCGGCGTCGGGGAAGCCGACCGTCGTCGTCTCCTTCGGGAGCCCGTACCTCCTCCGCGCCTTCCCCTCCGTCGGCACGTACCTCCTGGCGTGGGGCCCGGCCGAGGTCTCGCAGGCCGCCGCGGCCGACGCGCTCCTGGGCCGCGCGCCGATCGGCGGCCGCCTCCCCGTCTCGCTCCCGCCGCTGCACGCGCGCGGCGCGGGCGTCACCCGCCCCGCCGCGGGGGCAGTCGCCTCCAACTGACGCACCGGATGAAGAGCCCCGCCCTCGCGGCCTCCCTCGCCGCGCTCCTGGCCGCCTGCGGAGGCCCGCCGCCGCCGTCGATGCCCGAACCCGCGCCGCCGCCGCCCGCGATGACCGCACCCGTCTCCGCCCTCGTCCCCGCGCTCCCCTCGGCGGTGGGGATGGACGACGCCCTCCCCGCGCGCCTCGACTCCCTCGCCCGCGCGGCCATCGCCGACCGCGCGGCGCCGGCGGTCGCGATCGCGGTCGGCCGTCACGGGCGGCTGGTGCACCTGCGGGGGTACGGGCACCTCGACTGGGCGGCCGGGTCGCCGGAGGTGACGGACAGCACGCTCTTCGACCTGGCGTCGGTCACCAAGGTGGTGGCGACGACGACGGCGGCGATGGTACTGGAGGAGGAGGGGCGGCTCCACCTCGACCAGCGCGTCGCCTGGTACCTCCCCGGCCTCACCGATCCGACGAAGCAGACGATCACGGTGCGGCAGGTCCTCACGCACCGGGGCGGCTTCGAGGCGTTCGCGCCGCTCTTCCGCACCTTCCGCGGGCGCGAGCAGTACCTGGAGCAGATCGACGCGCGCCCGCTGAAGTCCGCGCCGGGGACGGAGACGGTCTACAGCGACTGGGACCTGATCCTCGCGCAGCTGGTGATCGAGCGCGTCACCGGCCAGCCGCTCGACACGTTCGTCCACCAGCGCGTCTTCGCGCCGCTGGGGATGCGCGACACGGGGTACCGGCCCGACGCGAGCCTCCGCCCGCGGATCGCGGCGACGGAGGTGGACTCGGCGCGCGGGGGGCTGATCTGGGGCGAGGTGCACGACCCCAACGCGTGGGCCATCGGCGGGGTGGCGGGGCACGCGGGGCTGTTCGGCAGCGCTCGCGACCTGGCCGTGTTCGCGCAGGCGCTGCTGAACGGGGGAGAGTACGGCGGCGCGCGGATCGCCCGGCCGCAGACGGTGGCGCGGTGGACGTCGCCGCAGGGGGCGGGGTCGAGCCGCGCCATCGGGTGGGACACGCCGTCGGGGAAGTCGAGCGCCGGGCGGTACTTCTCTCCCCGCTCCTTCGGCCACACCGGCTACACGGGGACGTCGCTCTGGATCGACCCCGAGCGCGGCCTCTTCGTGGTGCTGCTGACGAACCGCGTGAACCCGACGTCGGCCAACCAGAAGCACGTGGAGCTGCGCCGGGCGGTGGCGGACGCGGTGCAGGCGGCGGTCACGGACGCGCCGCTGATCGACTGGGAGGCGCGGCGGTAGGGGGCGGTGGTGGGGGCGGCGGGGAGTGCGAACGGCGGAAGACAGTGCATGCCGCGGGCTCCGCGCGGGGCCCTCACCCGGCTCGCTTTAGGCTCGCCACCCTCTCCCGGTCCGGGAGAGGGTACATTTTGCCCGTCGCGGGAAGCGGGCGACCGTGTGGGGGAGAGGGTGGCGGGCGCGATAAATCGCGCGGCTACATTGGGTTGCGTGGCGCGAGCCGAGGTGCGCGAGGGGTGGCGGCGTGCGGACGGAAGCGGAGGCGGCGGTTGGTCCCCCAAAACCTGGACGGAGGGAGACTCGCCGGGTGGGGTTTCCGGCGAGGCTCACTCCGCGGGCGGGGAGACCCACAGGGGTATCGTGGGGCTCACCGCCCCCGCGGAGGAGACACGCGCGCCGCCACGAAGAAACCGACGCATGCGCCACCGCCCGCGGCGCGCGTGGCTCCGGAGCGGCCCCAAACCCGAGGAAACGCGCGCCACGAGCCCCGCACCCACGCACCAAACCCGATGAAACCCCCGTTGGCCCGGAGCGTGCAGCCCCGTCGCCGGCTCAACCCACGAACACTGCACCAGACCGCAACGGACCGGAAGACAGCATGGCGCAGACCCGCGAGCGCGTCCCCGTCGTCATCGTCGAGTACGACCAGATCGCCGGCACCATCGCCCGGCGCATCGCCGAGATCATCCGCGAGAAGACCGCCCGCGGCGAGACCCCCGTCCTGGGGCTCGCCACCGGGAGCACCCCGATCGGGATCTACCGCGAGCTGATCCGCCTCCACCGCGAGGAGGGGCTCGACTTCTCCAACGTCGTCTCGTTCAACCTCGACGAGTACTACCCGATGGACCCGGAGAGCATCCACAGCTTCCGCCGGTTCATGCGCGAGAACTTCTTCGAGCACATCGACATCGATCCCGCCCACGTGCACATCCCGCGCGGCGACATCCCGCGCTCCGAGGTCGAGGCGCACTGCCGCGCGTTCGAGCAGGCCATCCGCGACGCCGGCGGCATCGACTTCCAGATCCTGGGCATCGGCCAGACCGGCCACATCGGCTTCAACGAGCCCGGCTCGAGCCCGAAGTCGCGCACGCGCGTGGTCGCGCTCGATACGATTACACGCCGCGTCGCCGCCGCGGACTTCTTCGGCGAGGAGAACGTGCCGACGGAGGCCATCACGATGGGCGTGGCGACGATCATGGACGCGCGCGAGGTCGCGCTCATCGCCACCGGCGAGCACAAGGCGCTCATCGTGCGCCGCTCCGTCGAGGGCGAGATCACGTCCGACGTCGCCGCGACGTACCTCCAGCAGCACCCAAACGCCACCGTCTGGCTCGACGCGGCTGCGGCGGCGGAGCTCACGCGCGTGAAGACGCCGTGGGTCGTCGGCGAAGTCGACTGGAACCGCGAGCGCGAGATCCGCGCGCTCATCTGGCTGAGCGAGACGACGGGGAAGTCGCTGCTCAAGCTCGACGACCTGGACTACCGCGAGCACCACCTGAGCGCGCTGCTGGCGCGCCACGGCTCCGCGGGTCCGCTCAACGGCGAGGTGTTCAACGCGCTGATCGCGAAGATCCGCGGCAGGAGCAAGTTGCCGAGTGGCAGGCGCATCATCCTGTTCTCGCCGCACCCCGACGACGACGTGATCTCGATGGGCGGCATCCTCCTCAAGCTGCACCAGAACGGGAACGACATCCGCGTCGCGTACCAGACGTCCGGCAACATCG
>DATACF010000916.1:0-2242 GCA_036259235.1 Longimicrobium sp.
GCGCGGTCGACTGGGCGGCTACCCCGCTGGGCCCGGTGGACGGCTGGCCCGCCGCCCTCCGCTGGGCCGTGCGCACGGCGCTGGAGGCGCCCTTCCCGGTCAACCTGTGGTGCGGCCGCGAGGCGCGGGTGCTGATCTACAACGAGGGCTACCGCCGCGTCCTGGGGTCCAAGCACCCCGGCGCGCTGGGGCGCCCCGGCGCCGAGGTGTGGCGCGAAATCTGGGGCGAGATCGCGCCCATGTTCGAGCGGATCCTCGCCGGCGGCCCCGCCGTCTACGCCGACGACGCCCCCTTCGTGATCGAGCGCGCGGGCGTCCCCGCGCCGGCGGAGAAGGGCCCCAACGCCTGGTTCACCTTCTCGCTCTCGCCGGTGCGCGACGAGGGGGGCGAGGTGGTGGCCTTCCTCAACATCGTCTCCGAGACGACGGGGCGGATCCTGGCCGAGCGGGCCACCGAGGCGGCGCGGCGGGAGGCCGAGGCCGCCGAGCGCCGGCTCCGCGACGTCTTCGTCCACGCCCCCGCCTTCCTGGCGGTGCTCCGCGGCGAGGACTTCGTCTTCGAGTTCGCCAACGACGCCTACTACCAGCTGGTGGGGCACCGGGAGCTGGTGGGGCGGCCGGTCTTCGAGGCGCTCCCCGAGGTGCGCGGGCAGGGGTTCGAGGAGCTCCTGCGGGGCGTCCTGGCCACCGGCGAGCCGTTCATCGGGCGCGAGGTGCCGGTGACGGTGAACCGCGCGCCGGGGGCCGCCCCCGAGGAGCGCTTCGTCGACCTCGTCTACTACCCCCTCACCGAGGCCGACGGGAGCCGGAGCGGGGTGGTGGCGCACGGCTCCGACGTCACCGGCCAGGTGGTCGCGCGGCGCGAGGTGGAGCGGAAGGCCGAGGAGCTGGCGCGGCTGGCCGCCGCGCTGGAGGCCAGCAACCGCGAGCTCGACCAGTTCGCCTACGTGGCCAGCCACGACCTCAAGGCCCCCCTGCGCGGGATCTCCAACCTCTCGCAGTGGATCGAGGACGACCTGGGCGAGCGGCTGACCGGCGAGTCGCGCGAGCACATGGCGCTGCTCCGCGGGCGCGTCCACCGGATGGAGGGGCTGATCGACGGGATCCTCCGGTACTCGCGGGCGGGGCGGGCGAAGGAGAAGGCGGAGCGGGTGGACGTGGGCGCGCTGGTGCGCGAGGTGGTCGACCTCCTCGACCCGCCGCCGGAGGTCGCGGTGGAGGTGGCGGAGGGGATGCCGGTGGTGACCACCGAGCGCCTCCCACTGCAGCAGGTCTTCCTGAACCTGGTGGGGAACGCCATCAAGCACAGCGGCCCCGCGGGCGGCCGCGTGCGCGTCGAGGCGCGGCGCGAGGGCGGCGAGTGGGAATTCGCCGTGGCCGACGAGGGCCCGGGGATCGCCCCCGAGCTCCACGACCGGATCTGGGGGATGTTCCAGACGCTGCAGCCCCGCGACCGGGTGGAGGGGACGGGGATCGGGCTGTCGATCGTCAAGAAGCTGGTGGAGAGCCGGGGAGGGCGGGTGTGGGTGGAGTCGGCGGCGGGCGCGGGGGCGACCTTCCGCTTCCGCTGGCCCGTGCCTGACGGGGTGGAGGGCGGATGAGCGGGGGCGAGGGCGCGCCGGAGGGGATCGAGCGGCGGCGGACGGAGGGCGGGGACTTCCGTGCGCGGGTGCTGGTGGTCGACGACGACCAGGTCGACCGGATGGCGGTCCGCCGCAACCTGGCCCGGGCACCGGGCGAGATCGTCGTCGAGGAGGCGGAGGGGGTCCTCGACGCCATCGGCCGGCTGACGGGCGAGCCGTTCGACTGCGTGGTCCTCGACTACAACCTCCCCGACGGCGACGGCCTCACCTTCCTCCGGGGCCTGCGGAGCGCCGGGCTCGACGTCCCGGTGGTGATGCTCACCGGGCAGGAGGACGCGGGGGTGGCGCGCGCCCTCCTCCGCTCGGGCGCGGCGGCCTACCTCCCCAAGGCCGGCCTCTCCGCCGACGTCCTCCTCGCCACGATCCGCGACGCGGTGCGGGGGCGTGCGTAGTCCCCGCTTCTCCGGTCGCGTAGCTTCTCCGCCGGCCGGATTCGACAGCACCTGGCGAGGAGGGGGCGAAGATGGAGCGTGTACCGGAAGAGGTGGTCCGCGAGTGGATGGACGCGTTCGCCGCGGCGGTCGAGCCGACGGTCGCGCGGCTGCGCGCCGCGGTCGAGGAGAGCCCGGCGTTCGAGCTCCGCGCCTCCGGCGAGCTCT
>DATACF010000917.1:0-2837 GCA_036259235.1 Longimicrobium sp.
TGCACGTGCGGGCGCGCCTGGATACCTTCCATCTGCACCGTCTGGGTGTTGGAGACTGAGTCGAGCTTCTTGGCGGAAGATCTGCTCAATCTACAACTTCCAGGCGGTGTTTGCTTTGTTTACCGCAGGATTCGGGTTGAAACCCGGGGCTGGAACGGCGCGAAGTCCGCCTTCGCGGACTCCTCGCCGCGGGCGTCGTGGCGGGGGAGGGAGAGGGGCGCCGCACCGGTCTCGCGGCGAATCCGATCCGCGGTCCCGTCGTAGTATCCTTTCATGGGCCCGGCCCCGGCGATTCGCGCCCGGGGGGGCCGGGCGGCCCTTCATCCTCGCCTCGATCCGTGTCCTCCGCGCACCCTCCCGCGCCTTCTCTCGCGACCTCCATCCCGCACACGCGCGCCGCCGACCTCGTCTTCCGGGCGAAGGCGGGGGTGCTGCGCCTGCGCCGGGCGGCGCGCGACGGGGTGCGGGGACGGCCGCGGCGGCACGGGCGCGGGGAGGCGCTGGCGGGGGCGCCGGTGCTGGGGGAGTCGGCGTCGCCGCTGTGGACGGAAGGAGACCCGGCGGAGCGGGCGCTGGTGGCGGGGAAGGTCCACAACCTCCGCCTGGCGGCGCGGCGGCTGGACGGGGTGGAGGTGCCGGCGGGGGCGGTGCTCGGCTTCTGGGCGCAGGTGGGGCGGGCCACGCGGCGGCGGGGGTTCGTGGCGGGGCGCGAGCTCCGCGAGGGGTGCCTGGTCCCCTCGGTGGGGGGCGGGCTCTGCCAGCTCTCCAACGCGCTCCACGACGCCGCGCTCCGGGCGGGGCTCGAGGTGGTGGAGCGGCACGCGCACTCCCGCGCCGTCCCGGGCTCGCTGGCCGAGGCGGGGCGCGACGCGACGGTCTTCTGGAACTACGTGGACCTCCGCCTCCGCGCGCCGCACCCCTTCCGCGTCGAGGCGCGGATGGACGCGGGGACCCTCACGGTCCGCTTCCGCGGCGTCCGGCCGGGCGCGGCGGACGGTCCGGCCGATGCGGATGATCGCCCCGGAGCGCGGCCCCGCCTCCGGGTGCTGCGGGTGCTGGACGGGGGCCCGCGGAGCTGCGCGAGCTGCGGCGAGGAGGCGTGCTTCCGCCACATGGAGGCGCCGCCCGCGCCGGTGGGGCGCGCGGCGCACCTGGTGGACGAGTGGTGGCCGGAGCACGACCGCCACCTGGCGTCCGTCCGCCGCCCGGGCGACGTGCTGGGGGTCCCGCTCGACGGGCGGCGCTTCGGAAAGCCGGGATACGCGTGGACGACGGACGGTGCGGCGCGGGTGCGGCAGAGCTGGAGGGTGGCGCTGGCGCGCGCCTGGCTGTCGCGGCGGCTGGCGGCGCAGGGGGCGGCCCGGCAGCGCGCCCTCCTGGCGTACGACGTGGGGCACGTCGTCGCCGCGCAGGGGCTCCTCCCCTCGCTCTGGCGCGCGGGGCACCTCGGGGGGCGCACCTTCGACGTGCTGATGACGTCGCTCCCCCTGGCCACCCTCCACGCGCGGCTGGACGGGGCCGCGCGCCTCCACCCGGAGAGCCCCACGCTGGCCGACTTCCGAGCGGACGCGGCTCTGGTGGCGGCGGAGGCCGAGGCGCTGGCGCACGCGCGCCGGGTGGTGACGCCGCACCACGAGGTGGCGGCGCTCTTCCCCGGCCGCGCGGAGGTGCTGGAGTGGGCGCGCCCCGCCCCGCGCCCGGTGCGCCCGGGCGACGGATCGAGAGCGCGCGTCGTCTTCCCCGGCCCCACGGCGGGGCGGAAGGGGGCGCACGAGCTCCGGGCGGCGCTCGCCGGGCTCGACGCGGAGCTGGTGGCGATGGGGTCGATGCTGGAAGGCCCGGGCTTCTGGGACGGGGTGCGGCGGGCGGCGCCGGAGGGCGACTGGCTCGACGGCGCCGACCTCGTCGTCCTCCCCGCCTTCGTGGAGCACCGCCCGCGCCGCCTCCTGGAGGCGCTCGCCCGCGGCGTCCCCGTCGTCGCCACCCCCGCCTGCGGCCTGGCCCCGGAGCCGGGGCTCGCCCTCGTCCCCCCCGGCGACGCGGACGCGCTCCGGGAGGCGATGGCGGCCGCGCTCGCCTGACGCCCGCCGGCCCCGCCTCAGGGCGCGGGGAGCGCCACGGAGACGACCGCCCCCGCGGTGGGGATCGCCAGGTAGAGGCGGCGGCGGACGGGATCGACGGCGAGGCTGCGCGCGCCGCGGACCTCCGGGAGGAGGTAGCGCCGGGCCACCGCCCCCCCCTCGTCCACGACCAGCACGGCCGACGGGGCGTCGTCGGGGGTGCCGACGAGGAGCCAGAGGTCGTCCCCCACCGCCTCGGCGTCGGCGAAGTACGAGAGCGGGTGGAAGCCGGCCGGGTTCGTCTCGGCGCGGTTGAGGGCGAAGAACTCGTGGCGGATGGCGTCCACCTCCGGCGCGCGCACCGGCCGCGCCCACACCTGGCGCCCCGCCGCGTCGTAGCGGCGGACCTCGCCCTCCCCCGCCAGCACCAGCCACGCCCCCCCGTCGTCGGCCAGCACCGGGAGCGCCGCGTTGCGCAGCGCCGCCGGAACGCGCCCCCGGCGGACGTCGGCCTTCATGGCGGTGAAGTCCCAGAGCGCCACCGGCGGCGCCACCAGCGCGCCGAGGCTCCCGAGCGGCTCCCCCTCGGGGCCCAGCCGCTGCGCCAGCCCCGAGACCGAGAGCCCCAGCGTCCCCACCGCCACCTCGCCCCGCGGCCCGAACGACATCGCCCCCGGGGCGCGCGGGGGGAGGACGAAGCTCCGCGCCACCTCGCCCCCGGCGCCCATCACCACCACCCGCCCGTTCCCCCGGTCGTCGACGCGGAGGGTGTCGCCG
>DATACF010000918.1:0-4031 GCA_036259235.1 Longimicrobium sp.
GGCGCTCGCGCGGCGGGAGGCTCACCCGCGCGGCGCGCGAGTAGAGGACCCGCCCGTTCAGGCGCACCACGCCGTCGTCGGGGCGCTCCAGCCCCGCGATGGCCCGCAGCGTCATCGTCTTCCCCGAGCCCGAGGGGCCGAAGAGGACGAGGATCTCGTCGCGCGCCTCGAAGCTCAGCTCGAGGGTGAAGTCGGGGAGCCGCTTGTGGAAGGAGACCCGCAGCACGTCACCTCGCGGCGCGCTGCTTCCAGCCGGGCACCCGCCGCCGCGTCCAGACGTTGAGCGCCACCACCAGCGCCATGCTCGCCGCGCTGATCACCAGCGCGTACATCCCCGCCACCCGCAGGTCGCCCGCCTCCGCCGCGAAGTAGATCGCCAGCGGCACCGTCGTCGTCTGGCCGGGGATGTTCCCCGCGATCATCACCGTGGCGCCGAACTCGCCCAGCGAGCGGGCGAAGGAGAGCACCGTCCCCGCCACCAGGCCGGGCCACGAGAGCGGGAGCGTCACCGTGAGGAACACCCGCGCCTCCCCCGCCCCCAGCGTCCGCGCCGCGTCCTCCAGCCGCGCGTCCACCGCCTGGAAGGCCGCCTTGGCGCTCTGGTACATCAGCGGGAACGCCACCACCACCGCCGCGATGGTGGCCGCGTGCACGGTGAAGAGGACGCGGACGCCGGCCTCGTCCTCCAGGAAGCGCCCCACCGGCCCCCGCCGCCCGAAGAGCACCAGCAGGAGGAACCCCGTCACCACCGGCGGGAGGACGAGCGGGAGGATCAGGAGCCCGTCCACCAGGTCGCGCCCGGGGAAGTCGCGCCGGGTGATCCACCGCGCGGCCAGCGTCCCCAGCACGAAGACGAACACCAGCGCGGTGAGCCCCACCCGCAGCGACAGCCAGACGGGCGACCACTCCATCGGCCGCCTACCCGTCCACCCGGAAACCGCGGCGGCGCAGCACCGCGCGCCCCTCCGGCCCCAACAGGAAGGCCACGTACGCCCGCGCCGCCTCCGGCGCCCGCGTCCGGCGCACGACGGCCACCGGGTAGGTGATCGGCCCGTGCGTCCCCGGCGGCGCGGAGGCCACGAGGCGCACCCGGCGCGACACCGCCGCGTCGGTGCGGTAGACGACGCCCGCGTCGGCGTCGCCCGACTCCACGTAGGCCAGCACCTGCCGCACGTTCTGCCCGTACACCGCCTTCCGCGCCACCGCCTCGCGGATCCCCAGCGCGCGGAGCACCTCGTCGGCGTACTCGCCCGCCGGCACCGACGCGGGGGCCCCCAGCGCCACCCGCCGCACCTCCGGCGCGTCCAGGTCGCCGAAGCCGCGCACGGGCGCCGTGGACCCCTGCGGCACCACCAGCACCAGCTCGTTCCCCGCCAGCACCCGGCGGCTCCGCGGGTCCACCAGCCCCGCCGCCTGGAGCGCGTCGATCGGCCCCTCCGCCGCCGAGACGAAGACGTCCACCGGCGCCCCCTGCTCCACCTGCTGCCGCAGCAGCCCCGACGCGCCGAAGGTCGTCCGCACGTCCACCCCTCGGTTCTCGGCCTCGTACGCCGCCTCCAGCTCCCCCATCGCCTCCCGCAGGCTCGCCGCCGCCGCCACCGTCAGCACCACGCGCGGCGCCTCCGCCTCCCGCCCCCGGTCACGGCAGGCCGCCGGGAGAAGGGCGAAGAAGAAGGCGAGCGGGATCGCGAGTCGAGAACGATCGGTCGGGCGCACGGAAGAGGGTCGGAGGACGGGGTGGATCGGGCGAGCGCGACGGCGTCCCCATCTTACGCCGCCGGCGAGGGGCGCGAAACGGCCCGCGGCGAAGACGCGGGTCTTTCGCCTCCGCCGGTGTGGGCGGTGGTGCATTCCGCGGCTCCCGCGCGGGGCCCTCACCCGGCTCGCTTAGAGGCTCGCCACCCTCTCCCGTTCCGGGAGAGGGAACATGGCGGTCTGCGCGCGAAGCGGGCGGCGTGGGGGTGAGCTTCGCGGGCGCGATAAATCGCGCGGTTACATTGAGTTGTGCAGTTCTCCCCTCCCCACTTGTGGGGGAGGGGGGCCGCGGAGCCGAGGCATGCGACGCCAGCCCGTCGAAACGCGATCGAAGTTCCGCCGTTCAGCGAATTGGCGTGAGGGATGCGGGCCCGAAGGGCGAAGACCCTGGCGGGGGAGAATGCGAAGACGGCCGCGATCATCGACGTGACCGCGGCCGCCGTGGAGCCCGCCAGGGGCTTCGCGCCGTTGGAAACGGTAGTATCGTTTCCTACGGCGCCCGCAGCCCGGCCCGGAGCGCAGCGGAGGGACACGCCCGCATCCGCCGTTCGCCGTTGAAGTTGACGTTGCCGTAGCCGTTCAACGGGGCCCGAGTGAACAGAGAGGGGAGGATCCGCACCGGGCCCTCCCCTCCGCGCTTCACGATCCGCGACCCGCAACCTCAGTCGTCGCCGCCCCCGGGCCCGCTGTTGTCGTCGTCGTCATCGTCGTCGTCCCCGCCCGAGCCGGAATGGCTCCCCTCGAAGCCGTCGTCGAGCTCGAACTCGACGAGCTGCCCGTTGAACTGCGAGAGGTCGACGACGCCCGCCCCGTTCTGGAAGACCGCCGCCAGGTCGAGGTCGACCGTGACCTGCGGGCTCTCGGACGCGTCGGTGATGACGAGCGGCGGGCTCAGCGGCACCTCGATCTCGATCTCCGCCTCGATGAAGACCCGGAAGGGCCGCGGCGCGCCCCCGTCCGCCGGCGTGAAGGTGCCGACCACCAGCATGCTGGCGTCGCGCGGCCAGTCCGGGAACGCGCCGCGGATCTGCTGGAAGAGCGCGTCGATCCGCGCCGCCTCCTGCGCGTCCTCCTCGTCGTCGTCGAGGTCCTCGACCTCGAACTCCACCTCGCGGTACGTCCCCGGCGGCACCGCCCCGGTGGAGACCGGCACCACCCCCCCGTCGAGCGGGAGGTCGACGAAGAGCGGCCCCGCGTCGAAGTCCTCGCAGTCGTCGCCGCCGCCGTCGCGGTCGCAGGGGTTGACGTCGTCGTCGCCCTTGAGCTCGAACTCGGCGACGACGATGCGGACGTCGTCGATGGTGAGCGTTCCGTTGCTCCCGGCGAGCGTCAGCGCCCGGAGCGGCGCCCCGCCGGGGGCCGAGACGCGGTTGAAGCTCGGCCCCGAGACGCCGAGGTTGATGGTGACGTCGGCGGCGTCGCCCCCGCCCGAGGTGGGCGAGTCGCACGCGGCGAGGGCGAGCGGAAGGGCGCAGAGCGGGGCGAACATGCGTCGGGCGTACATCGGTCCTCCAGGGTGTGGCCTCGGGTGGTCTCCCGCTTCCGCCGCACCACGCGGCGGAGATCGTGTCGGGGGTTGGGCCCGGAGAAAGGCAACGGGCGGACCGCCTCCGGCACGGTGCGGCGCGAGGGGCCGGAAAGCCGCGCCGCGTCTGGCCGATCCGGCGGAAACGAAAGGCTGGCGCGCGGCCCCGCGGAGCGCTATAACCGTCTCGTTGCGCTACACGCCGCCGTATCGCTGGCCGTCCGCGAGACGCCGTCCGACGGGCGGCCCGCTCCCCGCACCGTGGTCCCGAGCCGCCTTGAGCTCCCTCGTCGTCGTCGCCCGCTCCGACTCCTTCTCGGCCCTCTGGGGGCAGCTCGCCGCCGAGGTCCGCGCCGAGCCGCGCGTGGTGGAGCGGGCCGACGAGGCCGCGGGGGCCGCCGACGCGGTCGCCGTCCTCCTCTCGGTGGCGGGGGTCGAGGAGGAGGCCGAGACGGCGCTCCGGGCGATGGCCGCCGCCGGGGCCCCGCCCCCCGTCGTCGTCGGCGCCCGCGCCGACCACCGGCTGGCGGCGGCGCTGGTGCGGGCGGGGGCGGCCGACTACTTCGCCCTCCCCGCCGACCTGGAGGCCCTGCGCGCCGAACTGGCGGCGCGCGCGCAGAGGGAGGAGGCGCGCGCGGCGGGGGGGAGGCACGCCGCCGCGGAGCGCGCCGCCTTCGACTTCGGCCGCATCGTGGGGGAGAGCTCCCTCCTGCGCGCCGCCCTGAACCGGGCGGCAAAGGTCATCCCCCAC
>DATACF010000919.1:0-4401 GCA_036259235.1 Longimicrobium sp.
CGCGCCCGGCGCGCACTTGCTTGCCCAGCTCCTCTGTGTGATCGGCGAAGTACAGAAACGGACTCGACGCGGCGAACTCCTGTCCTTGAAAGAGCATGGGTGTGCCGGGCAGGAGAATCATCAAGGCCGTCATGGCGCGAAAGCGTCCGGGGCTGGTTAATTGGTGCGCGCGACGGTGGCGGCGTTCCCCACCGCGTCGGCCGCGGTGACGGCCAGGAGGTTGTCGCCCTCGGCGAGGGGGACGGAAGTCGCGAAGGCGCCGGAGGCGTCGAGGGCGGCGGGGAGGCCGACGACGCTCACCTGGACGGCGGTGCGGTCACGCACGCTTCCCCGCACCGTCACGTCGGCGTCCGCCGTCACCAGCCCGTCCTCGGGCTCGTCGACCGTGAGGACGGGGGCCTCGGTGTCGCGGACGACGGTGCGGACGCTGTCGGCCCGGTTCCCCGCGGCGTCGACGGCGGTGACGACGAGGGCGTTGTCCCCCTCCGCCTCCAGCGGAACCATGGCGCGGAACCCGTCCCCGATCCGCTCCGCCTCGACGCCGTTCACCGAGACGCGCGTCGGCGTGGCGTCGCGCACCGTCCCCGCGACCTCCACCTCCCGGAGGCGGGTGGCGGCCCCGGGCGCGGGGGCGGCGATCTCGATGACCGGCGGCACCGCGTCGGTGGCGGTGACCCGCAGCGTCACCTTCCCGCCGGGCCCGCCGCGGAGCTCGACCTCGATCGTGTTCTCGACCGCCAGCGCGACGTCGCGGAGGAGGGCGCCGACGTTCTGGCCCAGGTCGGAGGGGCCGATCACCTGGACGCCGTTCAGCCGGACGAGCGCGCTGGAGACGCGGGCGCTCCCGCCCGCCTCGCCGTTGACCAGGTGGAGGCGGAAGGGCGGCCCGGCGCCAGCGGGAAGGACGAAGCGCGCCGTCTCGACCTTCGGCGCGCCCGCGCTCCGCGTGAAGGCGCGGGGGCCGAAGACGTCGAACGCGGCCTCGGGCGCCTGGAGGAGGGCGAGGCGGACGGCGCTCCCCGCCGGCCCGTCGACCGAGACCTCCACGACGTTGTCGGCCAGGAGGGCGACGGGGACCTCCGTCGCCCGCGCTCCGGAGAGGAGGGCGGCGGAGAGGAGCGTGGCCCCGTTCAGCCGCACCGTCGCGCGGACCTCGCCCGCACCGTCCGGCGCGACGCGGAGGAGGAAGGCGCGCCCGGAGGCGGCGGGGGCGCGGAAGCGCTCGACGTGCAGCGCCGCGCGCCCCCGTCCGCTCTCGAAGCGCCGCGGGCCGAACACCGGCACCGTGTCGGCGGCGGCGGACGCGCGGGACGGCGGTCCCGAGTCGCGTGTGAGCGCCGTCCCCCCCGCCGCTGCGGCGAGGAGGAGGCCGAGCGCGGGGACGAGCGCGCGAAGACGGGCGAGCGTGCGCCCGCCGCGGAAGGTGCGGCCAGGAGTCATGGGATTCGGCGGAGGACGGCGGGACGTGAACGGAGGGCGGATTCACCCGCGCGACCGGGCCGAAGGGCGGCGGGCGGCGGAGGAGCGGGGGGGCATGAACCGCGACGGCATGAAGACGAGGCGCTCCCGGGGAGGAGCGCCCCGCAGTATCGGTCGATGTTATCCGGAAGGCAAGATTTTTGTGCAGCGCCCGTTTGGTGTCTTGCCCCGGGTTGAGGCATCCGGGTCCGGCGCCGCGCCTCGACGACCGGTCCGAATCCGCCCGACCCGGACGACGTCGATCTCGCAGTCGGGCTCCGGGAGCTCCTCGACCTCGCCCCGGAGCTCCGCCGCGCGATACGCCCGGGCGAGCTCACGGCCGAGGTCGGCCGAGGGGAGGAGCCCCGCGCCGTTGATCCGCGGCCCCCACCCCGGAAAGGCGGACGGCACGCGAAAGAGGACCGACAGGAGCGACCACCAGCCGAGGGAGATCACGTCGTACCCCAGCCACTCGATCCGGGCGGACCCGACGGGCACCGTCCCCTTGATCTCGTCGAGGAGCGCGCCCCGGACCGCGACCAGCTCGTTCTCCGCCCCCTTCCGGTTGCTCACCTTCAGGAGGGCTGCGGCATCGGAGAGCCGCGGGCAGAGGCGGACCCCCGAGAAGTCGGAATCGCCCGCCTCCACGGCCGCCCACGCCGCCGCCGCCTCCGGCGGCAGCGGTCCGATCTCGAGCGCCGCCTCCACGTCGAACCACGGCATTCGGTCGATCCCCCCGTAGCACCGCCCGCCCAGGCACGGTGCAACGGATGGGAGCACCCCCCGCCCGGCCGCGTCGCGGTTCGTCTCCGGGCGCCGGAGCACCAGGAAGCCGGCGACGCGTGCCTCGCCCTCCATCCTACGGCCGGGGGGTGAAGGTGGGATCGACCGGGACGTGCCCGCTGTTGACCGTGTTCTTCATGTGGAAGTGCGGCCCCCCGACCCAGTGGTTGTTCGTCGCGGCGAGGTCGGCGGGCGAGACGCGCACCGGATACCCCACCTCCTTCGCCCAGTCGAAGACGGTCTGCGCTTCGCCGGGAGAGAGCTGCCGGTTCCCGTTGCGCGTGGCCTCCCGGACGATCTGCTGCAGCGCCTGCTGGTCGGGGGTGTACCGCAGGGCGGCCCCGGCCCCGCCGCCCGGGGTGACCATCCCCACGGCGAAGAGCCCCCCGGAGCCGAGCTTGTCCAGCGTCGACGCGCACGGGTCGGCGACCGTCTGGGCGAAGGAGAGCGCGTCGGCGGCGGAGAGCCCGGCCTCCACCAGCCCCCATACCCCGGCCGCGATCAGCGGGATCGGGATCTCCCCGGTGATGTCGATCTGGTTGACGGGATCGCCCTGGACGTAGGCATAGAGGTTGGTGTCGCCGCCCCCGAAGCCGCTGGGGTCGCGCGCCGTCCAGCGCCCCGTCCCGGCGTCGTAGTCACGCGCGCCGAAGCGGAGGAGGCCGGTGTGCGCGTCCGCCAGCCCGCCCGCGAAGCCGAAGGGCTGGAAGCCCGGGCGGGTGTCGCGGAGGACCTCGCCCCAGGGACCGTAGTCGATCGCCTGCGCCACCTCGCCGGTGGCGGCGTCGACCACCCGCCGCACGCTCCCGCGGACATCGGTCACCAGCGCGTAGGTGCGCCCCCCGCGCACCAGGTAGTCGGGGACGTTGGGGCGGGTCCCGTAGACGAAGCGCGCGACCACCGCCCCGGCGCCGTCGAGCTCGGCCACCGGGTTGGGGCCGCCTCCGTAGAGGAAGCCCTGGACCAGGGCCCCGTTCACACGCTTCCCGATCCGCCGCCCGGCGCCGTCGAGGACGTACTCCACGCGCGTGCCGTCGGCCAGCCGCGCCGCGGCCAGCGCGCCCCGGGCGTCGTAGTCGAGCCAGAGGGTGTCGGCGCCCGCGGCGCGGAAGCGGAGCTCGCCGTCGCGGGTCCATCCGTAGGCCACGCCGCCGTGGCGCACCAGCCGGTCCTGGGCGTCGTACTCCGCGCCGGCTCCTCCGGAGGGGCCCACCACGCGGACGCGGTTCCCGTTGGCGTCGTATTCGTAGCTGGCGAACGAGGCCCCGTTGCGGGTGACCTCCGCCAGCCGCCCGGCGGCGTCGTAGCCGTACCCCCACTCCACCGGGGCGGCGCCGCCCTCGCTGACGCGGGTGATCCGTCCCAGCGAGTCGCGCGCGAACGCCTCCTCCAGGACGGCGGCCGGGGCCGCCGTCGCGCGGGTGAGGGAGGGGGCGCCGTGGGCGTCGTACGCCGCCTCGGTCGCCACCGCGCCCAGCGTGGTTCCGGTGAGGCGCCCGCTGGCGGCGTCGCGGCGGAGGGAGAGCGCCCCCGCCGTCACCAGGAGCCCGTCGCGGTCGTAGCGGAGCTGCACCTCGTGCGCGCCACCGACCCGCTCGGCCGAAACGCGGAGGTCGGCGTCGTGGCTCCACGACACGCTCCCCGCCACCGTCCCCGTCCAGGTCGCCGAGAGCGCCAGCGGCCCGTCCCAGGCGAAGGCGAGCGTCCCCGAGGGGGCGGCGATCGAGTCGAGCCGCCCCGTGGCCGCGCCGTAGGCGTAGCGGACGGTCCCGGTGGGCATGGTCACCGTCCGCACCCGCCCCGCCATGTCGTAGGCGTAGGCGACGTCGCTCCCGCCGGCGCGGGTCGTCCGCTCCAGGAGCCCATCGGCGTCGTAGGCGTACGCGACCACGGCCGAGTCGCCGTCCACCGGGGGCGCCGAGACCCGTGTCACCCGCCCCGCGCCGTCGCGCGCGAAGCGCCAGGCGCCCCGCCCGGAGGGGGTCACCGAGACCAGGCCGCCGGCGGCGTCGTAGCCGTAGGCGACCTCCGCCCCGTCACCGCGACGCTGGAGGGTGAGGCGCCCCGCGGCGTCGTAGCCGAAGGCCTCGGACCCTCCCGACGGGTCGGTGATCGAGGCCAGGCGGGCGCCCTCGTAGGCGTACGTCCAGGCGCGCCCGC
>DATACF010000920.1:0-6375 GCA_036259235.1 Longimicrobium sp.
CGCGGAACTCCCCCGGCGCGTCGGCGGCCAGCGCCAGCGCGGGCGCGCCCTCGCCGAGCACCACCATCCACCCGCCCGCCCCCTCGGCCCGCGGCGCGAGCCCCAGCAGGGCGCGGAGGTCGTGGATCCCCAGCAATTCCCCCCGCCACGCCGTCACCGCGAAGAGCGGCGGCGCGGCGCCGGGGAGCGGCGTGGGGCGCTCCAGCCGCGCCATCTCCACCACGTGGCGCGACTCCAGCGCGTACGTCTCGCCCGCCAGCGAAAAGGTCACCAGCCGCAGCGCGCCGCCTTCGGCCGGGGCGGGGGGCGGCTCCGCCAGGGCGCGCGCGCGGGCCTCCAGCACCTCGCGCGCGGCGTCGGGCGAGGCGTCGCCGCCACCCGCGACGGCGCGGAGCATCGCCTCCATCCGCCGGTGGACGTCGTCCCAGTCCACCCGGCTCCGCATGGGTCCGCTCACGCCGCCCCCTCCCTCAGCAGCGCCAGCCGCGCCCGCGCCGAGCGGAGGAGGTGCGCCGCCGTCTCACCGTCCGACTCCGCGACCGCCGCGCCGGGGGGCATCGCCTCCAGCACCCGCTCGGCCGCCCGGAGCGCGCGCCGCCCCCCCTCGCGCTGTCCCAGCCGCAGCAGCTCCGTCGCCAGCAGCAGGTGCGCCACCGCCATCTCCGGGTCGAGGTACGCCGCCTGCCGCGCCCCCGCCGCGGCCTCCGCCGGCCGCCCCGCGCGCGACAGCAGGAGGGCGCGCAGGTAGTGGAGCGGCGCGCTCTCGCGGTGCCGCTCCAGCGCGGCCCCGCACGCCGCCTCGGCCTCCGCCAGCTCCCCGCGGTTGGCCAGCGCCCGCACCCGGAGCGCGGCCGTCGCCGCGTCGTCCTCCCCCGCCTCCGCCCGGGCCCGCGCCAGCGCCGCCACCCGCCCGTAGTCGCGCGCCGCGTACGCCCGCGCCACCGCCTCCGCCGAAGGAACGGTCTCAGGGGACGGGACTTCGACCGCCGGGCGATGCGCGAACGGTGCCGCGCCGCCGGCCGGTGCGCCGCCGGCGGGGGGCGAGACCGGGATGGCGGGAGGCGCGGCGGCGGGCTTCGGCGCCGGGACGTGCACGGCGCTCCGCCCCTCGCCGAAGGAGACGAGGCTCCGCGCCCCCGCCGTCTTCCGGTACGCCAGCCCGGCGGGGGTGACGACGACCTCGCAGGGGGCGAAGTCGGAGACCGGCGGGTCGGAGGGGCCCAGGAAGAGCCACCCGCCGTCGGCGAGCGCGCCCAGGAGCCGCCGCGCCACCGCCGCCACCGCGTCGCGCTCCAGGTAGATCAGGACGTTGCGGCAGAGGACCAGGTCCATCTCCCCGATCCCCGGCCACGCCTCGTCCACCAGGTTCATCCGCCGGAGCTCCACCCCCCGGCGCGCGGCCGGCGCCAGCTCCCACGCGTCGCCCCGGCGCCGGAACCAGCGCGCCACCGTCTCCGCGGGGACGTCGCGGAGCGCCCACCGCCCGTAGCGCGCCGCCCGCGCCGCCTTCAGCCGCGGCTCCGAGAGGTCGGTCCCCACGATCCGGCGCGCTACGCCCAGCTCCTCGCAGACGATGGCGAGGGTGTACGGCTCCTCCCCCGTCGAGCACGCCGCGCTCCAGGCGCGGAGCGTGTGCCCGGGGCCGCGGCGGGCCAGGATGTCGGCGATCGCCCGCTCGCGGACCACCGCCCACTGGGCGGCGTCGCGGAAGAAGTACGTCTCGCCGACCGTCACCTCGGCCAACAGCGCCTCCACCGCCCGCCCGCTCCGCCTCAGGAGGCGCGCGTAGACGGAGGCGTCGGCCACCCCCGCCGCCTCCATCGCCCGGAAGACCCCCGCCAGCGCCACCTCCCGCCGCGCGTCCGAGAAGACGAGCCCCGCCCGCGCGCGGAGGAGCTCCAGGACCTCCTCCACCCCCGCGCCCCCCGCCGCCCTCTTCACGGCGCCCCGCCCTCCGCGGCCAGCGCGGCGTCGAGCGCCGCCGCCTCGCCCGCGTCCAGGAACGCCGCCAGGTCGTGGACCAGGACCAGCCCCTCCGCCGTCCGCGCGGCGCCGGAGACGTACGGCGCCCCCGGCACCTCCGCGCGCGGGTCGGCCACCTCCGCCGGGTCCACCCGCTCGATCCCCGCCACCCGGTCGGCGCGCAACGCCACCGTCCGCGCCCCGTCGTGGGCGATCACGAAGTGCTCGGCCGGGTCCACGGGCTTCGCCGGGAGGCCGAAGCGGGCGCGGAGGTCGAGGACGGCCACCAGCGCCCCCCGCACCCCGATCACCCCCTGCACCGCCGCCGGCGCCCCGGGGAGGCGCGACACCGCCACGGCCCGCACCACCTCGCGGACCGCGGCGAGCGCCAGGGCGTACCGCTCGCCCGCCACCTCGAAGACCAGCACCTCCACGTCAGCCCTCCCCGCCCGGCGGCTGGAGCGGGACGGTGACCGTGAAGGTCGTCCCCTTCCCCGCCCCCGCCGACTCGGCGCGCACCGTCCCCCCGTGCGCCTCCGCGATCTCCTTGACGATCAAGAGCCCCAGCCCCGTCCCCCGGATCCCCCGCGTCGACTCGCCGGGGACGCGGTGGAACTTGGCGAAGAGGAGGGGGAGCTGCTCCGGCGGGACGCCCATCCCCGTGTCGCGGACGCGGAAGACGGCGTCCGCGCCGTCGGCCGCCAGCGAGAGGGTGATCCAGCCGCCCTCGGGCGTGTACTTGATGGCGTTGGAGAGGAGGTTGTCGAGGACCTGCCCCAGCCGCTCGGCGTCCACCAGGCCGCGCACCGGCTCCCTGGGGAGGTCGAGGTAGACGGTCTGCCCCTTGAGCCCCGCCTGGGGGCCCGCCTGCCGCGCCGCCGCCTCGGCCACCTCGCGGAGCTCCGCCTCGCGCCGCTCGATCCGGAGGTACCCCGCGTCGATGGTGGCGAAGTCGAGGTAGTCGTTGATGAGCCCCGTCAGCTTCGCGGCCGACGTCTGCGCGATCGCCAGGAGCTGCTCCTGCTTCGGCGACAGCGGCCCCGCCTTCCCCGACAGGAGGAGCTTCACGATCCCCAGGACGTTCCCCGCCGGGTTGCGGAGGTCGTGGGTGACCATGGAGTAGAAGTCGGCCTTCATGGCCTGGAGCTGCCGCTGCGCCACCACGCCCGCGCGGTGCTCCACCGCCTGGCGGAGGGCGGCCAGGAAGGGCCCCTCGTCGTCGTCGTCGAGGTGCTGCTTCTCGATGTAGCCGTCGGCGCCGCGGCGGACCGCCTCGGTGGCGCTCTGCACCCCGCCCGCCCCGGTGATCATCACCACCGCCACGTCCTCGTCGCAGGCGCGGATCCGCTCCAGCACCTCCGTCCCGTCCATGTCGGGGAGGATGAGGTCGAGGAGGACGAGGTCGAAGCGGCGCCCGCCGTCGCAGAGCGCCACCGCCTCGGCCCCCGTCCCCGCCTCCTCCACCCGCGCCCCCTGCCGCGCCAGCACGTCGGCCAGCGACAGGCGGACGACGCGCGAGTCGTCCACCGTCAGCACCCGCTTTCCCTCGAACGCGCTCTGCTCGCTCATGTGCCGGCCGCCGCCGCGCTCCCGTTCCGGTTCGAATGAAGTCAAAATCTGGACGACGGAAAAACCGTGCGAGTCACGCACCTTCGGTTCCCCCGGGCGCCGCGCGGCCGCCCGGCGCCTTTCGCCGCATGCAAGTGTTTGCCGAACAAACGGATGCGGCGGCCCTTCCCTCGCGCCGCGCACACCTGGCGGGCCGCGCGCCGGGAGACCGCCGTTCACGTTTTTTGTGCAGCGCGCACGGGAACGGTGAACGCCGCCCCTCCCCGCGCCGCGCGGCGCGCCGCCCAATCCGGACGCCGCCACGAAGGCGGCAATCTGATACCGCGCCCGCCTCCTGTCGATACTCTCCCGGTCACCTGCGCGGATTCGAATTCCCCTGAACTACAAGTCTCACACAGGGGACACAGAGGGCACAGGGGGTTCTCTGTGTCCCCTGTGCCCCCTGTGAGAGGCCAAAGCCGTAAGAGCCTGTCTCACGCGGGGAAACGGGGTAGCAGAAAAGGCGCTCTGCTTCCTCTGCTCCCTCCGCGTGAGGCCGATCCCAGGTCCGGACGGCGCACGGAGGGCGAGGAAGCTCCGCGTGGCCCCTTTCGGTTGACCCCGCCTTGCGGGCTCGTCTATATTTCCGCGTTCGTCCCGGGCGAAAGTGGCGGAATGGTAGACGCGCCGGTCTTAGGAACCGGTGGCCAAAAGCCGTGGGGGTTCGAATCCCCCCTTTCGCACCTCATCCCCGATCGCACCGATCGGACGCAAGCACTGACATCGGGTAATGGCCGCGGAAAACACCTCCACCGACCTCCAGGTCTCCGTCCACGAGACCGACCGCTCCTGGGCGCGGAAGCTCACCGTCACCGTCCCGCGCGAGCGCGTCGCGAAGACGCGCCGCTCGGTGGCGTCGCAGATCGCGCGCAACATGCGCGTCCCCGGCTTCCGCAAGGGGAAGCTCCCCGAGAGCCTGGTCGAGAAGCAGTTCGGCCCCGCCATCGACCAGGAGACCCTCGACCGGCTGATCCAGGAGTCGTACCGCGAGGCGCTCGACCGCGAGGGGCTCCAGCCCATCGCCCAGGGGCAGGTGGAGAACGTCCACTACGAGAAGGGCGCCGACCTGGTCTTCGACGTCTCCCTCGAGGTGCAGCCCCAGGTCGACCTGGCCCGCACCGAGGGCTTCGTCGTCGCCCGCCCCGCCGACACCGTCGGCGAGGACGAGGTCGAGGCGCTCCTGGAGCGGCTCCGGAACGACCGCGCCACCCTCCACCCCGTCACCGACCGGAAGCCCGACTACGGCGACGTGGTGATGGTCGAGATCACCGACCTCACCCCGCCCGCCGAGGGCGAGGAGGAGCCGGCCGCGCGCGAGCCGCAGCCGTACCGCTTCGCGCTCGGCGAGCAGCAGGCCATCCCGGCGATCGAGGAGGCCATCATGGCCCTCGACCCCGAGACCGAGGACGAGTTCGACATCACCTTCCCCGAGGAGTTCCCCGACCCCGAGCAGGCCGGGAAGACGCAGCGCCTCCGCATCCGCCTCACCGAGGTGCGCCGCCGCGAGTTCCCCGCGCTCGACGACGACTTCGCCAGGGGGCTCGGCGACTTCGAGGGGATCGACGCCCTCCGCGCCCGCGTCCGCGGCGACCTCGAGGGCGAGTCGAAGCGCCGCGCCGACCAGGCCGTCCGCGACGCGCTGGTGGCCCAGATCCTCGAGGCCAACCCGCTCGAGGTCCCCGACTCCATGGTCGACCGCTACCTCGACTTCATGACCGGCCAGGTCGACGCCGAGGGGAAGCGCCGGGGCGGGGAGCGGACCCCCGAGCAGGAGGAACAGTTCTCGCAGTTCCGCGAGATGATGCGCCCCCAGGCCGAGTCGGCGCTCAAGCGGATGCTCGTCATCGAGCACCTGGCCGACCGCGAGGGCTTAAGGGCCACCCACGACGACGTGGACGCCCGCGTCGAGCAGCTGGCGCAGGAGCACGGCCGCCAGCCCGGCGAGATCTGGCTGGAGCTGGAGCGGAGCGGGCAGCTGCAGGCGCTGGAGCACGAGATCACCGAGGAGCGGGTGTTCGCGTGGCTGGCCGAGCGGAACACGGTGGGCTGAAGCAGTCACGCCCCGCGATCCGAACCGCGGCTCCGGGGTAAGCAAGGCCCACAACCCAACGACCGAGAGAGACGAGGAACGACGATGCCCATCTACGCCCCTTACGTCATCGAGCGGAGCAGCCGCGGCGAGCGGAGCTACGACATCTTCTCGCGGCTGCTGATGGACCGCATCGTCTTCCTCGGCAGCGGGATCAACGACGACGTCGCCAACGTCGTCATCGCCCAGCTCCTCTTCCTCCAGGCCGACAACCCGGAGAAGGACATCTACCTGTACATCAACTCCCCCGGCGGGAGCGTGTACGCGGGGCTGGCGATCTACGACACCATGAAGTTCCTCACCTGCGACGTGAACACGTACTGCATGGGGATCGCCGCCAGCATGGGGAGCTTCCTGCTGTCGGCCGGGACCAAGGGGAAGCGCTACGCCCTCCCCAACTCGCGGATCATGCTCCACCAGCCCTCGGGCGGCGGGCAGGGGACGGCGGCCGACATCGAGATCCAGGCGCGCGAGCTCCTCTACATCCGCGAGCGGATGAACCAGATCTACGCCGAGCAGACCGGGCAGACGCCCCAGAAGATCGCCGAGGACCTGGACCGCGACCGCTTCATGAGCCCCGAGGAGGCCAAGGCCTACGGGCTCATCGACCACGTGGTCAGCCACCGCGGCCAGGTGGTCGAGGCGGTCCACGAGATCGCCGAGACCGGCGTGGGCCGCGCGTAGGCGCCCTCCAGACTCCGCCGTCCCCCCCCGCC
>DATACF010000921.1:0-1915 GCA_036259235.1 Longimicrobium sp.
TGGACGAGCTGATTGCGGCCATCACCGCCTATATCGAGCGCCGCAACTCTGACCCCAAGCCCTTCACCTGGACCGCTTCCGCGCAGCACATCCTGGAGAAGGTGACCAAAGCGAACGAGACTTTGAAGGCACTACACTAGGTGATGAGTCCTGAGTGCTGAGTCCTAAGTCCCGAGTACATGTAGTCGCGCGATTTATCGCGCCCCGCGGTGCCTGGCTCCGCAACCGCGGCGCGATGAAGCGCGCAACTACATTCAATTACCTGCGATTCAACAGGACCCGCCGCGTCGGGGCGCCGTACTCGAATCCACCCGCCGACCGGCCTCTCCCGCCGTGTCCGACCCTTCCGCTCCCGACCTGCCGACCTTCCGCTCCGCGCGGCTGGTGATCCTCGACGCGGCCGGGCGCCTGCTGCTGTTCCGGTACGCGGACGAGCACCGGCCGCCGTTCTGGGCCACGCCGGGCGGGCGCCTGCTGCCGGGCGAGACGTACCGGGCGGCGGCGGCGCGCGAGCTGGCGGAGGAGACGGGGCTGGACGCGCCGATCGGCCCGCAGGTGCGGGAGCGCGATGCGGTGTACGCCGTGGCCGACGGGGAGCCGGCGCGGTGGGTCGAGCGGTACTTCCTCGTGCGGACGCCAGGTGGAGAACTCGACCGCGCCGGGTGGAGCGACGAGGAGCGGCGCACCATCCAGGCGCACCGCTGGTGGCCGCTCGAGGAGCTGCGGACGACGGGGGAGACGATCCTCCCCGAATGGCTCCCCGCGCTCGTCGCCGGGATTCGCTAGCCCGGCCGCCGCTCCTCCGATGGCGACGCGGCGGCGCGGGCGGCCTTCGTGAGGAGGTAGTCGCGCTCGGGGAGGCTGGCGGTGCGCTCGGCGGCGGCGCGGTAGTGGGCGGCGGCGCGGGCCGGGTCGCCGGCGCGCTCCAGGAGGTGGGCGCGGACGGCGTCGAGGCGGTAGTGCCCGGCCAGCCGCGGGTCGGCGTCGAGCGCGGCCACGAGCTCCAGCCCCGCCTCGGGGCCCCGCACCATGGCGGCGGCGACGGCGCGGTTCAGCGACACCATCGGGTTGTCGGAGATCCGCTCCAGCACCGTGTACAGCGCCAGGATCTGCGCCCAGTCGGTCTCCTCCGCCCGCGCCGCCTCGTCGTGCACGGCGGCGATGGCGGCCTGGAGCTGGTACGGGCCCACCGATCCGCGGGGGAGCGCGGACGAGACGAGCGCGACTCCCTCCGCGATCAGCGCCCGGTCCCACAGCGCCCGGTCCTGCTCGTCGAGCGGGACCAGCTCCCCGTTCGGCCCCGTCCGCGCCGCGCGGCGGGCGTCGGTGAGGAGCATGAGCGCCAGGAGACCGGCCACCTCGCCGTCGTCCGGGAGGAGGGCGTGGAGGAGGCGCGCCAGGCGGATGGCCTCGTTGGAGAGGTCGGTGCGCTGGAGCTGCGGCCCCGCGCTGCTGGTGTACCCCTCGTTGAAGATGAGGTAGAGGACCTGGAGCACGGCGCCGAGCCGCGCGGCGCGCTCCGAGGCGTCCGGGAGGGAGAAGGGGACCTCCGACGCCTTGATGCTCCCCTTGGCGCGGCTGATCCGCTGCGCCATCGTCGCCTCGGGGACGAGGAAGGCGCGGGCGATCTCGGCCGTGGTGAGGCCGCCCACCGCGCGGAGGGTGAGCGCGATGGCCGACGCCGGGGTCAGCGCCGGGTGGCAGCACATGAAGAGGAGGACGAGCGCATCGTCCCCGTCGGCGCCCACCTCGGCGTCGGGAGGCGGCACGAACGCCCATTCGGCCCAGAGCTGGGTGGCGACGGCGTCCTCGCGGCGGCGCCTCGCCAGCTCGCTGCGGAGGTGGTCGGTGATGCGCCGCAGCGCCACGTGGTACAGCCACCCGCGCGGGTTCCCCGGGACGCCCCGCACCGGCC
>DATACF010000922.1:0-11103 GCA_036259235.1 Longimicrobium sp.
CCCGCGCCCCGGCCGGCCCGCTCAGAAGTTCACCCACCAGTTCATCTTCACCAGCAGGACGTCGGTCGCCGGGAGGTTGGCCAGCGCGTCGAAGTCGTGGCGGGGGCGGAAGCGCCCCGTCGCCTCGTCGGCGTACCCCTCGCGGGCGTGCGACCACGCCACGTAGATCGTCGAGCCCAGCCGGTACTCCCAGCGGAGGACGGCGTTCAGGTTCACCGCCCGGAAGTTGAAGTCCGGGTCGTCGTACGCGAAGCCGGCCGGGTCGGCCGCCAGGGGGAGGAAGCGCTCCGAGAAGTCGCTGGAGCGCGCGTCGCCCACCTCCTTGAAGCGGTCGAAGGCCCCGTCGCTGATGTACGGCTGCGCGTAGAGCTGGAGCGACAGCGTCGGCGAGAAGGTCTGGCTCACGCGCGCCGACATCCCCGCCGTGCGCTGGTCGAGCTCGCCGAAGACGTAGTGCGTGAGCCCGGCGGTCACCGTGTCGGCCACCTGGTCGACGTACTGCCACCCGCCGAAGGAGCGCGAGTAGAAGGGCGACACCGAGAGCCGCGTGCTCGGCGAGGCCTGCCACGCCAGGTTGACGCTGGCCCCGTAGCGCCACGTCCCCGTCTGCGCCTCGCGCCGCCAGCTGAAGTCGGCGCCCCCCTCCAGCGGCTTGCGACTGTCGGAGTGGAAGCCCATCCACCCGTTGGTGGCCGCCGGGCGGTAGACCGACGGCCCGCCGCGGAGCGCCCCGGTGCTGATGGACGAGAGGGCGTGCTCCGCCCCGCCGTAGACCCCCCAGTAGCTCAGGAACTGCGCGTAGCCGTTGACGTTCGCCGCCGTCCCCACCCGCTCCCACCCGGTCGTCTGCGCCGCCCAGGCGTTGAGGTTGAAGTCGTACTCGCGGAAGAGCTTCCCCGGCCGCGTCTCGTTGTACGACAGCCACCCCACGTTCAGCACCTGGTCGGCGTCGCGCATGAAGCCCAGGTCGTTGGTCTCGAACCCCGGCGAGCGGTACGAGCCCACCACCCCGCCCCGCCACCGCCCCTTCACCTTCCCCACGTCGTAGCTCACCGACCACCCCGAGAGCGACGTCGCCGCCGAGTCGACCTCCACGTGGCCGGCGTCCGGGCGCTGGAAGTAGCGCGCGGAGCTCGTCTGGAGCGCCACCATCGCCTCCGGGTCGCCGCGGACGTGCGAGCCCAGGACGAACCCCGAGGCGCGCCACGTGTCGTTCCCCCACCGGTGCTGGAAGTCGGCGCCCCCGGTGAAGGCCGACGTGGGGAGCCACGCCATCTCCGTCCCCTCCAGCCGCCGGACGACGCCGGTTCCCACGCCGCCCACCTGCGTGCGGCCGCCGTTCAGGTCGCGCCGGGCGCGGAGGACGCCGAAGCCGGTCATCGGCTCCACCGTCTCCTCCCACCGCCCGCCGTCCGGGCTCCGGAAGCGGGCCGTCTCCTCGCCGGTCAGCGCCCCCAGCGCGCCCACCGACCACCCGCCGCCGACCCGCCCCGAGAGCTTCGCCGCCCCCAGGATCGTCGTCTGCCCCGGCTGGCTCACCCACCGCTCGTCGTCGCTCTCGTACGAGTCGTGCGGGCGGCGGCCGATCCGGCGCGAGTAGAAGAGCGACTCGTTCCCCCCGTCGCCGTCGCCGAGCCCGATCCCGAAGCGGAAGATGTCGGCGCCCTCGGTGAAGAAGGGGCGCTTCTCGGCGTAGAAGGTCTCGTACGCCGAGAGGTTGACCTCCGACGGGTCGGCCTCCACCTGGCCGAAGTCGGGGTTGACCGTGGCGTCGAGGGTGAGGTCGGAGGTGAGCCCGTACTTGAGGTCGAGCCCGAAGGCGCCGCGGAGGTCGTTGCGGGCGTAGAAGGGGTCGCCCGCGACCCCCCGGGGGGCGCGGGTGACGCCGGAGACGGTGTAGGGGAGGAGCTCCAGCCGGCGCGGCGCCGGGAGGCCAGAGAGCCCCCGCAGCTCGCCGAAGCGGGCCACCACGCGCGAGTCGTCCTTCTTCATCGGCGCCCAGTAGCTCTCCTCGTTGGCGCGCTTGACCACGCGCGCCACCTGGAACCCCCAGACGCCGTCGCCCCCCTCGGCGAAGCGCAGCGCCGAGAGGGGGATCTTGAGCTCCGCCGTCCACCCCTGGGGGTCGCGGCGGACCTCGGCCTCCCACACCGCGTCCCAGCTGGCGTCGTCGTCCTGGCCGTCGGCGACGATGAAGTCGCGCTTGACCCCCGCGGGGTTGACCGCGAAGACGTACGCCGTGCGGAGGTCGTGGCGCGAGTCGAAGCCCACCAGGAGCCAGTCGGAGGGCGAGTCCTCGTCGCGGCGGGTGAGCGGCGCCATGATCCGCCGCGGCTCGGGGTCGTAGGCGCGCAGCGCCACGTAGACGGCCTCGTCGTCGAAGGCCACGCGCACCACGGTGGGAAAGCGCGAGGGCGCCCCCTCGTCGGGGTCGCGCTGGACGAAGCCGGAGATGGAGTCGGAAGCGAGCCAGACGGCGTCGTCGAGGCGGCCGTCGAGGGTGGGGGCCCCGGTGGTCGGGGTGAGGCGGTGGGCGTTCAGCGCCCGCTCGCCCTCGGTCTGCGATCCCAGGACGGCGCCCAGGAGGAGGGTCGGAATGAGCATGGCCGTCAGGGGGTGACGGGTGAGTGGTCGGATGAAGGGTGAGCCGCGCTCACCCGCCCCCCTACGGGCTCAGCGGCCGGAGAGTTTCACGTCGCCGCTGAAGGTGGTCACGCGCACCCGGGCGTCGCCGCCGCCCAGGACCACGCGGTACTCGCGGCGCGAGGCGCGGGTGATCCGGGCCCCCGCGAAGTCGTTCTCGAGCCCGCCGCTGAAGGTGGTCATCTCGACGGTCGCCGAGGTCGAGCGGGCGAGCTGGAGCTCCACGTCGCCGCTGTGGCTCTCGATCTCCACCCCGCCGCGCCCCACGTCGCCGCGGAGGACGACCGACCCGGAGACGCTCCGGAGCGCCCCCTCCAGCCGCCGCCCGGTGAGGGCGATGTCGCCGCTGACGGTCTGCACCTCGGCGCGGCCGGCGGCCGAGGAGACCTCCACGGTCCCGCTCACCGACTCCACCTTGACCCCCTGGCTGGCGGCGGTCACCGAGACGCCGCCGCTCACCGACTGCGCCTCCACCCGGCCGCCCACCGTCCCGGCCACCGAGACCTCGCCGCTCACCGACGAGGCCCGCACGCTCCCGGTGCGGGCGTCCACCCTCACCTCGCCGCTCCGGCTCTGGGCGCGCACCGCGCGGGGGCTCCCGGTCACGGCCACCCCGCCGCTGACCGAGTGGGCCTCCACCTCGCCCTCCACCCGCCGCACCTCGACCTCCGCGCTCACCGTGTGGACGTCGACGCGCTTGCGGTCGGGGACGCGGACCTCGAGGTCGGTCCCCTGGACCTCCACCCGGCGCCGGTTCCCCCGCTGCGACGGGGGGTTCACCACCCGCACCACCAGGCGTCCGCCCTCGTTCTGCACCTCCACCCGCTCGGCGCCGCGGCCGAGGGTGCCGGTGACGTGGACCTCGTTGCGGTCCCACCCCACCACGCGGACGCTCCCCGCCAGGTTGTGGACCTGCACCGTCCCCGTCGCCGGGGTCGCCCGCCGCTCGTCGATCCGCCCCTGCGCCGCGGCGGGCGCCGCCAGGAGCACCGCCGCGGCCCCCGCGGCGAACATCGATCTAGCCTTCATGAGGATCTCTTCCCTTCCGTCCGTTGGATGGGTGTGTCACCGAACCGGCGCACTTCCGCACTCACGCACTCACGCACTTCCCTACAGCTCCACCGCCTTCTGGAGCATCTGCACCTTCGTGTCGTACACGCTCGAGAGCATCTGCGTCAGCTCCCGGCTGTCGGGGTCGGCGGCCAGGGCGGCGCGCGACTCCCGGATGGCCTGGTCGATGATCGCCAGGTTGGCCTCCAGCGTCCGCACCGTCTCGGGCGCCAGCTGCGCCCGCCGCGCGTCCAGCACCGCCTGCAGCTCGGCGATGGCCTGCCGGTAGTCCGCCTCGGCCGGCGAGAAGGCGGCGAAGGCCGTGGGCGTCCCCGCCTGCGCCGGGGGCGCGGCGACGACCTGCGGGAGGGTGGCCGCGGGGCCGTCGGGCGTCCGCGGGCCCATGAAGCGCATCGTCGCCAGCGACGAGCCCACCACCAGCACCACCGAGGCGGCCATGGCCGTCACCCATTGCGGGGGGCGCCACCGCGGGCGGGGGCGGAAGGGGATCACCTTGAAGTCGTCCTCCCCCGCGGGCTGCGTGGCGGCGGCGGGGCTGATCCGCGCCTCGATCCCCGCCCAGAGGTCGCGCGGCGGGGCGATCCCCCGCGGGAGCGCGGCGGCCTCGGCCAGGAGGGCCGTGAGCGCCGCCGCCTCCTCGCGGCAGGCGCCGCACTCGTGGAGGTGGGCCTCCACCTCCGCGCGCTCGCCCTCCGGCAGCTCGCCGGAGACGTAGTCGTCCAGGAGCTCGATCGTCTCTTCGTGGCTCATCGTCCCAGTGCCTCCCTCAAGAGCCTGCGCGCCCGGTGGAGCTGCGCCTTGCAGGTGCCCACGGCGGTGCCGTGCATCCGGGCGATCTCTTCGTGACGGTACCCCTCCACGTCGTGGAGGACGAACACCGATCGCGCCCCCGGCGGGAGCGTCGCGATCGCCCGCTCCAGGTCCATCGCGTCGCCCGGGTCGGAGCGGCGCGCCGGGGCGTCGTACTGCTCCAGGTCGTCGGTCGAGAAGATCTTCCCGATCCGCACCGTCTCGGAGCGCTTCTCGCCCAGGACCACGTTCACCGCCAGGCGGTGGAGCCAGGTCGAGAACGCGCTCTTCCCCTCGAAGCTCTTCAGCCGCTCCCACGCCCGGACGAAGACGTCCTGGGTGAGCTCCTCCGCCTTCACGCCGTCGGCGCAGAGCCGGAGGCAGACGGCGTAGACGCGGTTCAGGTTCTCGCGGTAGAGCTGCTCGAAGGCGGCGACGTCGCCCCCCTGCGCCCTGCGGACGACGTCCGTCAGCGCGCTCGGGCTCTCGGTCTGCTCAACCACCATCGTCGCCATCGATTCCGACCGGTTCGGGGTTCTCGTCGGGCCCGCTGCGAGTCAGACGTGCGTCGTCCCCGGAGGGTTTAAACGCGCCACTCGCGGGTGCGGACGCCCCGGCCCGCGCGCGCCGCCCGGTCGTGCGGGGCGCGTCTTCCTGGCCGGAGAGTCGGAGGGAGGGAGGGGACATCGGGGAGGACTGCCTGGGAGAGGGAATCAGGGAGGAGAGCGACGGCGCGCCGTGGGAAGGGGATTCGCGCGCGCCGGGCCCGGGGACCGCACCGTCCGATCGCGTCTTTCGTGGGACGGGGTGCCGGTCGGCGTCCGGCGGGCGTCACGGGGACGACCGGCCGGGACGCGGACCGGGACCGCGAGACGGGGTCCCCCGCGATCCCGATACGCCGTCAATCGCCCGCGACGGGGACGCCGAGCGACTCCGGGCCTTCCAGCGCCGCCGCGGGCATCCGGTCGGGCACGGGGGCGGCGGCGCGGCGGAGGGTGCCGTGCCAGATCACCCGGCGGACGCGCCAGGCCAGGAAGACGGAGACCACCGCGAGCGAGACCACCAGCCCCGTCCAGATCCCCAGGTGCGCCATGGAGGTGCGGAAGCCCAGGTAGTAGGCGACCGGGAGCCCCACGGCCCAGTACCCCAGGAGGGTGATCACCATCGGCACCCGCGTGTCGGCCGCGCCGCGCAGCGCCGTCAGCCCCGCCACCTGCGCCCCGTCGAAGACCTGGAAGAGCGCCGCCATGAAGAGGAGCCCCGTTCCGTAGCGGAGGATCCCCGGGTCGGTGGTGTAGAGCGAGATCAGCCACCGCGGCGCCGCCAGGAAGAGGAGCGCGCAGAGCGACATGAACCCCACCGACAGGAGGTACGCCCCCACCGCCGCCCGCCGCGCCCCGCGGGGGTTCCCCGCGCCCACGTGCTGGCCCACGCGGATGGAGCCCGCCACGCTCGCCCCCAGCGCCACCATGAAGGTCGCCGAGGCGATGTTGATGACCACCTGGTGCGCCGCGAACTGCACCGGCCCCAGCCACCCCATCATCACCGCCGCCAGCGAGAAGATCCCCACCTCGGCCCCCATCTGCGCCCCGATCGGGACCCCGATGGCCGCGATCTGCTTCAGCCGCGCGGGGACCAGCCGCAGCGCCGCCCGCCCCACCGGCGTGAGGTCCGAGCGGCGGAGGACGTAGGCGACCATCACGACCAGCATCACCCAGCGCACGAAGCTCGTCGCCACCGCCGCGCCGACGACCCCCATCGGCTCCACGAAGCCGGGGACGCCGTGGATCAGGGCGCGGTTGGCGAAGACGTTGGCGACGAGCCCCAGGAAGGTGATCGCCATCGCCACCCGCGTCAGCCCCATCCCGTCGAGGTACTGGCGGAAGGCGGCGAAGACCACCAGCGCCAGCGCCCCCGGCGCCAGCGCCTGGAGGAAGGCCCCGCCGGCCGCCGCCACCGCGGGGTCCTGCCCCATCCGCAGCGCGATCGGGCGCCCGAGGAGCGAGACGAGGGTCACCGGGACGGAGACGATCAGGGCCAGCCAGAGCCCCTGGACCAGGAGGCGGCGGCACTCGTCGCGCTCCCCCGCCCCGAAGGCCTGGCTCACCAGCGGCGTCATCCCCATCAGCACGCCGGTGCACACCATCAGGAGGGTGACGTGCACCGACATCCCCAGCCCGGCCGCCGCCAGCGCCGCGGGGCCCAGCGGCGCCACCATGATGGTGTCGGTGACGTTCATGGCGATCCCGCCGAGCTGGCTCAGGATGATCGGCGCCGCCACCCGCAGCAGCGTCCGCAGCTCGTGCGCGAAGAGGAGCGCGCGCCGCCGCCGCCCCGGCGCGGGCGCCGCGCCGCTGAAGCGCGCCGGGACCGCCCCCCGTGCCGCTGCCGCCATTCTCCCCTTGTCGCCCAGGTTCATGAAAGGCATGAAGATAACCCCCTTCTTCCCGATCCGGCACCCCGGCCGGACCCTCCTCGGATCGTGGTTGCGCGTGTGAAAACGACGGCGGACGCGGGGCCCGCCGTGGGGCCTTCGCCGGTTGCGCGCCGTGCGCTTAGTTCCGCTCCTGCGCGGCCTGCGCGCTCTGGATGGAGAGGAGCTTGGTGTCGCCCGCCGAGATCAGCGCCTCGGCGAAGTCCTGGCGCTCCTCCAGCAGCGTGAGGCGGCTGTCGATGGAGGTCAGGAGCTCGCGGATGCGGGCCGTTTCGCCCTCGTTGCGCGGGGGCGGGTTGAGGCGCTGCTGCGCCATGACGTCGAGCAGGGCCCCCAGGCGCTTGCTGATCGGGCGGAGGATCAGCACGGCGCCGGTGGTGAGGGTGCCGGTGACGGTCATGATCGTGAACGCGGTTCCCGCATCCATGGAGCTCTCCTGCCTGGGGATGACGAAAAAGGTGCGGACGCCGTGCTTCGGACCGCCTGCGGCTTACGCGGGGAGCCGCTCCCGCTCCGTACGGCGCTCCCGCGGCGCGGGTTTCGCCCGCCCGCCGCGCCGCCCGGGGAGGCGCAGGGCAATGAGCGCCGCGAAGACGGCGGCCCAGACCAGCGGCTCGCGGAGGTCCGCCTTCACCAGCCAGAGGAAGTGGACCACCGCCAGCCCCCCCGCAATGTAAACCAGCCGGTGGAGTTTCTGCCACCTCTTTCCCAGCCGGCGGATCCACCCGCGCGTCGACGTCACCGCCAGGGGCACCAGGAGGACGAGCGCCGTGAACCCCGCCGTCACGTACGGGCGCTCCACCACGTCCTCCACGATGTACCCGGGATCGAACCCCTGGTCGACCATGTAGGTGAGGAAGTGGAGGCAGGCGTAGAAGAAGGCGAAGAGCCCCAGCGGCCGCCGCGCCCCGACCGCCTGGTTCCACCCGGTGAAGCGCCGCACCGGCGTCACCGCCAGCGTCGTCATCAGCAGCACGAGCGCCGCCTTCCCCGTCCGGTGCGTCACCTCCTCGATCGGCTCCGGCCCGATGCTCCCGGTGAAGACGGCGACGACGAGAAGGGCGAGCGGCAGAAGCCCGCCGATCCAGACGGCGGGCTTGAGCAGCCGGGTGAGGACGCGCTCGACGCGCGGGGGGATCGTCACGGGTGTCCTGAGTAAAGTGCTAAGTCCTGAGTGCTAAGTCCTGAGTCCTGAGTCGAAACCTCTCACTTTGGACGTAGGACTCAGGACTCAGGACTGTTCCTTAGAAGTTCCGCCGCAGGTCCATCCCCCGGTAGAGCGACGCCACCTGGTCGGCGTAGCCGTTGAACGGGAGCGTGGGGCGCCGCCGCCACTCGCCGATCCGGCGCTCGCGGGCCTGGCTCCACCGCGGGTGGTCGACCTCGGGGTTCACGTTGGCGTAGAAGCCGTATTCTTCCGGCGCGCTCACGTTCCACGCGGTGCGCGGCTGCCGGTCGGTGAAGCGGATGCGGACGATCGACTTGATCGACTTGAACCCGTACTTCCACGGCACCACCAGCCGGAGCGGCGCCCCGTTCTGCGCGGGCATCGCCTTCCCGTAGAGCCCGGTGGCCAGGAGCGCGAGCGGGTGCATGGCCTCGTCCATCCTCAGGCCCTCGACGTACGGCCACTCCAGGACGCGCCGCCGCTGCCCCGGCATCTGCTCGGGGTCCAGGAGCGTGGTGAATTCCACGAAGCGCGCCGACGGGAGGGGCTCGGCGCGGCGGAGGACGGCCGCCAGCGGGATCCCCTGCCAGGGGATCACCATCGACCACGCCTCCACGCACCGGAGGCGGTAGGTGCGGTCCTCCACCCGGTGCGGCTTCACCAGGTCGTCGAAGGCGTAGTCCGCGGGCCGCTTGCACAGCCCGTCGACCTTCACCGTCCACGGGCGCGTCTTGAGGAGCCGGGGGGCCAGGCGCGCGGGATCGGACTTGTCGGTGCCGTACTCGTAGAAGTTGTTGTAGCGGGTGATGTCCTCGAACGAGTTCGGCTCGTCGCGCTGCGGCGCGGCGGCCTCGCTGGCCCCGCACGCCGAGAGCGGCACCGCCGCCGCGACCACCGCCGCCGCCGCCGCGCCGATGAACTCGCGCCGGCTCACGTACAACCCTTCCGGCGTGATCTCGGACGACGGGATGTCGTCCGGCCTCTTGATCAGCATCGTGCCCTCGCTCTCCAGGGAAGCCCTCCACCCGCGCGGTGGACCGTGTTGATAGCGTCCCCGCGGCGCCGGGGTTCCTCCGAATACGCTCCGCGCACCCAGGATGGATCGTCGCGCGAGATTAGCGTCCGATGAACAGGCGTCCGATGACAGCCCCGATGAAGAAACGCGAAGCCTCCGCCGCGGAACCCGCGAGGCGGAGGCTTCGAGCGTCCGGCCCGGCCGGCGCGCTCAGACCGGCGCCGGCTCCTCGGCGGACGCGGCCGGCGCGTCGGCGTGCGCGCTGGCGAGCTCGTCGTGGATGCAGCGCATCACGTGCGTCGCCATCACGTCGAGCTGCGAGCGCGAGGGGACGGGGGCGCCGGGGTCGGGGAGCTGGAGCGGGAAGGGCGCCCCCTGCGGCACCGGGATCAGGTGCAGGTGGAAGTGGAAGACGTCCTGCCCGCCGTCGGCCCCGTTGGGCGAGAAGAGGTTGACCGCCCGGCACCCGGTGGCCTTCCGCAGCCCGGGGAGGATCCGCTTGGCCACCGCGAAGGTGCGCGACGCCAGCGCCTCGGGGACGTAGAAGAGGTTCTTGTGGTGCGCCTTGGGCACCACCAGCACGTGCCCCGGGTGGAGCGGCTGGATGTCGAGAAAGGCGATGATCTCGTCGTCCTCGTGGATGATGCTGACCATCTCGTCTCCGCCGATGATGCGGCAGAAAACGCACGTCGGGTTCTCGTTCGGGTTCGGGACCACCGTCGCCTCCCGGCCTGTCGTTCTCGTGATTGTCGCGATGCGCCGAGCCTCCGCGGGGTGCAAGACACAGGCCGGGGGGGGATCGGGGAGGCCATCCGTCCGGTCGTTGGTTCGTCGTGGGAGCGAAGATCTCCGAACCGGCGATATCGATTCGGAACCGAGGCATCGGCGCGAAGGAGAGAGCCCGCGCCGGGCGGTTTAGACCGGGACATGGCGCGAAGGAGAGAGCCCGCGCCGGGCGGTTGAAACCGCGGCTAGAACGGCGCGACGTCCGCCTGCGCGGACTGGGCGGGACCCGTCTTCGCGCGGGGAAAGCGCGTCGCGAGGGAAAGTCCCTCTCCTGTAGCTCGGGAGAGGGACAGGCGGCGAGCCGTCAGGGGTGAGGGCCCCGCGCCACCAGGCGCCCCGCGCTCAGGTGCTCCGGGATCGCGACGGATTCTCTATTCGCGCGGAGGCCAACGCACTTACGCACTCCCGCACTCACGCACTCCCACCGGCCTTGCCCCGCCGCCAGCGCGCCGCGAGATTCACCGCCTTCGGTTCGCCGCCCCCATCGCAGATCCCCAGAAAGATGCCGACGAAGGACACCTCCCGCGCGGGCCCGGACACGCCGAGCGTCACCCCGGTCTTTCCCCTGATCCTCCTGGAGACGCTCCGCGACATGGACCGCCCGGAGGAGTACCTGGAGGGCGAGGACGTGGCGCTGAGCATGCCGCGCCGGCTGGGCCTGAGCGACGTGGTGTTCACGCAGATCCACCGTTTCCGCGAGGAGGTCAAGCGGAAGCGGCTGCAGACGGCCACCACCGTGCTCGACCTGATCCGCCTGGTGATCCGCCGCCCCGACGCCGACGAGATCTTCGAGGAGGCCGGCCGCCGGGTGGCCCGTCACGCCTGGGACCAGCGCTCGGGCGCCTTCCGCCGGACGCTCCGCTTCCTCCCCGCCGCCCTCGTGCAGCGCTCGGCCCGCAACGCCGCCGAGCGGATGTTCCGCGAGCTCGTCGGCGACGGCGACTTCAAGGTCCTCCGCAAGCCGGTGGGGCTCCACCTCGAGCGCTCCCTCACCAGCCGCGCCGACCCCGGCGGCGCCGCCTGCGCCCTCTACGCCGGCGCCCTGGCCGAGCTGATGACCCGCTACACCGGCCGCCCCCACACCGCCCAGCACCCCCGCTGCGAGACCCGCGGCTCCGGCGCCTGCGAATGGGTCTCCTTCGTCAACACGTAAACACCGAAGTGCGTTAGTGCGTTAGTGCGTTAGAAAAAAAGCGC
>DATACF010000923.1:0-3623 GCA_036259235.1 Longimicrobium sp.
CCCGCACGCAGTGGGCGTGCGGGGGGAGGGGAGAACTTCATCCGATCCGCGGCTTTCATGCAGTTCTCCCCCTCTCCCAGGGGTTGGGAGAGGGGGCCGGGGGGTGAGGGCCGCCGATGCCAGAGCGCACCCAACCACCGGTCCCACACACCGAACGCCCTTCTCCCCCCTCTCCCGTAGTTACCCGTAGTTCGGGAGAGGGGGGCCGGGGGGGGTGAGGCTCGCGGGCCCGGAGCGCGCACCGCAGCCCATCGCCCACACCATACCCGCGCCCGCCCTACTCCGCCTCCGGAAGCTCCCCCGGCCCGCCGGCCTCCTCGATCCACACCGACTTCACGTTCACGAACTCGCGGATCCCGAACGCCGCGAGCTCGCGCCCGTACCCGGACTCCTTCACCCCACCGAAGGGGAGGCGCGGGTCGGAGGCCACCATGGCGTTCACGTACACCATCCCCGCCTCGATCCCGTCCACGAAGCGCCGCCGCTCGGCCTCGTCGTGGGTCCACACCGAGCTCCCCAGCCCGAACGGCGAGTCGTTCGCCAGCGCCAGCGCCGCGCCGGCGTCGGGGACGCGGAAGAGGAGGGCGACCGGGCCGAAGACCTCCTCGTAATACGCGGGCGCCGCCTTCGGGATGTCCGTCAGGACGGTCGGCGCGTAGTACCACCCCGGCCCCTCCGGCACCGTCCCGCCCACCAGCACCCGCGCCCCCGCCTCCACCGACTTCCGCACCTGCTCCGCCACCTCGTCGCGGATCGACTCCGTCGCCAGGGGGCCCACGTCGGTGCCCTCGTCGAGCGGGTCGCCCGCCTTCAGCGCCGCCATCTCGCGGACGAAGACCTCGGTGAAGGCGTCGGCCACCGCCTCGTGGACGATGAAGCGCTTGGCGGCGATGCAGCTCTGGCCGTTGTTGATCGTCCGCGCCTTCACCGCCGTCCGCGCCGCGGCTTGCACGTCGGCGCTGGGGAGGACGATGAAGGGGTCGCTCCCGCCCAGCTCCAGCACCGTCTTCTTGAGGTTCTTCCCCGCCCGCCCGGCCACGCTCCGCCCCGCCGGCGTGCTCCCGGTCAGCGTCGCCGCCTTCACCCGCGGGTCGTCGAGGATGCCGGCCACCGCCTCGGAGCCGACCAGGAGCGTCTGGAAGACCCCCTCCGCGAACCCCGCGCGGCGGAAGACGTCCTCGATGGCCAGCGCGCAGCGGGGGACGTTGGAGGCGTGCTTCAGGAGCCCCACGTTCCCCGCCATCAGCGCCGGCGCGGCGAAGCGGAAGACCTGCCAGAAGGGGAAGTTCCACGGCATCACCGCCAGCACGGGCCCGATCGGCTGGTACCGGATGCAGCTCCGCGACGCGCTCGTCTCCACCACTTCGTCCGCCAGGAAGCGCTCCGCGTTCTCGACGTAGTAGCGGCACGCCCACGCGCACTTCTCCGCCTCGGCGATGGCGGCCTTGATCGGCTTCCCCATCTCGACCGTCATCATCCGCCCGAGCTCCCGCTTCTCCCCCTCCAGGATCTCGGCCGCGCGCGCCATCCTCTCCGCCCGCTCCGCGAACGACGTCTCCCGGTGCGCGCGGAAGGCCGCGTCCGCGAGCGCCAGCTTCGCCTCGATCTCCTCCGGCCCCAGCGCCTCGAAGGTCTCCAGCACCTCGCCGGTGGCGGGGTTCACCGTCTGGATCGGCATTCGTCCTCTCGTTCCCTCAAGTCCAACGTTCGGACAAGCCCTCAAGAAATCTCACGCAGAGAAGCAGAGACAGCAGAGGAACTGCAAAGGGGTTCTCTGCTGCCTCTGCTGCTCTGCGTGAGACCTGCCGTTCGCGAGATCCGGTCTCACGAGGAGTCATGGGAAGACACACCGGACCCTCTGTGCCCTCCGTGTCCCTGCGTGAGGCTCAAAGCGGACCCGCCCGGCACGAAAGCCTGGCCGGCCGCGCCTCAGTCCCCCGCCACCGCCACCTCTCCCGCGCACGCCCCCCGCAGCATCGCCTCCAGCGCCTCCGCGGGGACCGGCCGCCCCAGGTGGAACCCCTGCGCCGCGTCGCACCGCTGGGCGCGCAGGAACGCGAGCTGCCCCTCCCGCTCCACCCCCTCCGCCACCACCCGCAGCCCCAGCCGCTGCCCCATGGCGATGATCGCCGCCGCGATCGCCGCCCCGCCCTCGTCGGTGTCGACGTCGCGGACGAAGCTCCGGTCGATCTTGAGCGTGTCGACGGGGAAGCGCCGGAGGTAGCCGAACGACGAGTACCCCGTCCCGAAGTCGTCCACCGAGATCCGCACCCCCAGCGCCCGGAGGCCCCGCAACGCCGCCTCCGCCGCCAGCGGCTCCCGCATCGCCAGCGACTCGGTGATCTCCAGCTCCAGCAGGTGCGGCGGCGTCGCTTCGTCCACCAGCACCGCGCGGACCTCCTCGACCAGCCCCGCCTCGGCCAGCTGCCGCGCCGAGAGGTTCACCAGCACCGCCAGCTCCGGCGCCCCCGCCGCCCGGAGCCGCCGCGCGCACGCGCACGCCTCCCGCAGCACCCAGGCACCGATGGGGACGATCAGCCCCGTCGCCTCCGCGACGCCCAGGAACGCGTCGGGCGCCAGCACACCGCGCTCCGGGTGCGCCCACCGGAGGAGCGCCTCCGCCGCCACCGGCCGCCCCGTCTCCACCGAGAAGACCGGCTGGAAGAGGAGCCGCAGCTGCCCCGCCGGGAGCGCCCGCCGGAGCGCGCTCTCCAGCGCCAGCCGCTCCGCCGCCCGCGCGTTCATCTCCGGCGCGAAGAAGGCGAAGGAGTCGCTCCCCGCCTCCTTCGCCCGGTACATCGCCACGTCCGCGTGCTTCAGCAGCGTGTCGGCGTCCGCCCCGTCGTCGGGGGCCACGCTGATCCCGGCGCTGGCCGTCACGAAGAGCTCGTGGCCGTCCACGGTGAAGGGGGCGCGCACCGCCTCCACCACCTTCCGCGCCACCGCCCCCGCGTCGTCGGGGTCGGCCACGGCGGGGAGGAGGAGGGTGAACTCGTCGCCCCCGATCCGGGCCAGCGTGTCCCCCGCCCGTACCGCGTGGCGGATCCGGTCCCCCACCGCGTCCAGGAGCCGGTCGCCCACCCCGTGCCCCAGCGAGTCGTTGATGACCTTGAAGCGGTCGAGGTCGAGGAAGACCACCGCCACCCGCCCCCCGGTGCGCCGCGCCTGCGCCAGCGCCAGCTCCAGGTGGTCGCGCAGCAGCCGCCGGTTGGGGAGCCCGGTCAGCGCGTCGTGGTACGCCAGGTGCTCGGCCCGCCGCGCCGCCCGCATCGCCGAGAAGCGCTCCTCCTCGAGGAGGCACATCACCATCCCCAGCCCGATCGTCCACTGGAGGATCAGGTCGGCGATCCCCATGAGGGGGACGTAGCCGGGCACCCCCCACCCCAGCACCCGGGCGGTGGTGATGCCGAAGTAGTGGAGCTGCTGGGCCCCGAAGAGGACGAACCCCGCCGCCACCAGCCGCCGCCCCACCCGCGCCGCGTCCCCCGCCGTGGGCCACACCCCCGCCGCCCCCACCAGGAAGGCGAGCCCCACCAGGAGCGAGCGCACCCCCACCCGGACGAAGTGACGGAGCGCCGCCCCGTCCGGGGTGGCCACGAACGCGAATGTCGTCGCCGCCCCCC
>DATACF010000924.1:0-1741 GCA_036259235.1 Longimicrobium sp.
CGCAGGGCGAGGGGCGGTCGACGATCATCCGCGGCAACGCGCCCGCCCCGGCGCGCACGGGCTCCGAGGCGGCGCGCACCGGCGCGGGGGTGACGGCGGAGGCGGTGGAGGGCGAGGAGGAGCTCCTCGACGAGCGGCTCGAGGGCGCGCCGGCCACGCAGGTCAACGACGAGCGCCGCGAGCGCGAGGGGCGCGTGGAGCCCAACACCGTCCGCAACCGCCCCGACACCGTCCAGGCCGAGCGCCGCGAGCGCGAGCGCACCGTGGCCCCGCGCGTGGTGCCGCGGAACCCGTAGGACCGACGGCGGACCCGGTCGATGTCATTCCGAGCGGAGCGTCCGCGCGGAGCTCGACGTCGGCGGGGAGTCCTGGCCGCTCCCGAGGAATCCAGCCGCGGACGCCGCGAGGCCGGTTCCGCGCGAAGAAGCCGGCCTCGCGGCTCGCGGAGTACATTCCTCGGGCGCCGCCCGGCTGGAGTGTGAGGTCGAGTCGTTCGCCGCGGCGCCGCTCGGAATGACAGGCCGGGCGGCGCGGGTGATTTTTCGTCTCGAACGCGATTCTTTCTCTTCTGACCCGATAGAGGACCGGTGGCCGTACAGAAGCGCCCGGGCGACCCCGAGATCACCCCCGAGCTGGTGGCCGAGCACAAGCTCTCGGAAGACGAGTACCAGCTGATCCTCAGCATCCTGGGGCGCGAGCCCACCTACACGGAGCTGGGGGTCTTCAGCGCCATGTGGAGCGAGCACTGCGGCTACAAGAACAGCAAGCCGCTCCTCCGCAAGCTCCCCACGCAGGCGCCGTGGGTCCTCCAGGGGCCGGGCGAGAACGCGGGCGTCATCGACGTGGGCGACGGGCTGGCGGTGGCGTTCAAGATCGAGTCGCACAACCACCCCTCGGCGGTGGAGCCGTACCAGGGCGCCGCCACCGGCGTGGGCGGCATCCTCCGCGACGTCTTCACCATGGGCGCCCGCCCCATCGCCGTCCTCAACAGTCTCCGCTTCGGCGAGATCGACGGCGACGAGGGCGACCGGGTGCGCTACCTGGTGGCCGGCGTGGTCAAGGGGATCGGCGACTACGGCAACTGCGTCGGGATCCCCACCGTGGGCGGCGAGGTGTACTTCGACGCGGCGTACGAGGGGAACCCGCTGGTCAACGCCATGGCCATCGGGCTGATGAAGCGCGAGGAGCTGATCCGCGGCGTGGCGGCCGGCGTGGGGAACCCGATCATGGCGGTGGGCTCCAAGACCGGCCGCGACGGGATCCACGGCGCCACCTTCGCCTCGGCCGAGCTGAGCGAGGAGAGCGAGGCCAAGCGCCCCATGGTGCAGGTGGGCGACCCCTTCACCGAGAAGCTCCTCCTGGAGGCGTCGCTGGAGCTGATCCGCTCGGGGCACATCGTCGGCATCCAGGACATGGGCGCGGCGGGGCTCGTCTCCTCCTCCACCGAGATGGCGGCGCGCGGGGGGACGGGGGTCGACATCGAGATCACGAAGGTCCCCGTCCGCGAGCCGGGGATGACGCCGTACGAGATCCTCCTCTCCGAGACGCAGGAGCGGATGCTCGTCGTCGCCAGGCAGGGGCGCGAGGACGACGTCCGCGCCATCCTGGGGCGGTGGGGGCTCGACGCGGAGACGATCGGCCACGTGACCGACACGGGGACCTACGTGGTCCGCGAGAACGGCGTGGTCGTCGTCGAGCTCCCCGGCGAGCCGCTGGTGGAGGCGTGCCCCACCTACACCCG
>DATACF010000925.1:0-2210 GCA_036259235.1 Longimicrobium sp.
GCTCGTCTACGGCCGCGGGGCGGCGCCGCCGGTGGCCTGCTGGACGACGCGGGAGCCGACGACGCGGCCGGCGGTGTCGAGGGTGTACTCGATCAGCGCGCCGGAGGTGTGGCGGACGGTGCGCACCGTCTGCCCGGCAGCGTTGGTGGCCTCGCGGACCAGCGGGAGGGAGGTGATGCTCCCCAGCGTGCGGCTGTTCACCACCTGCCCCGTGGTGCTCAGGGTGCGCTCGACGATGTTCCCCGTCTGGTCGAGCGTCGTCTGCACCGTCTGGCCCAGGGTGTTGACCGTCTGCGTGAGGAGCCCGCCGGGCGCGGTGACGTTGTTGAGCGTCTGGCCCACCACGCCCACGGTGCGGTCGACCACGCCGCCGGGCTGGATCGCCTGACCCGCCACGCCGCCCACGGTGTTCACCGTGTTGTCGACGCTCTCCAGGAGGCGGGCGAGGATCTGCGGGTTGCGGTCGATGGTCGTCAGCGTCCGGTCGATGATGGCCGCCACGTTGTCGAGCCGCACGATCAGCATCGCCTGCGCCTGCACGCCGCGGATGCGCAGGTTCACCCGCTCGATGCTGACGTCGGCGCCCGCGTTCAGCGCCAGGAGGTTGGCCAGCCTCGCGTCGAGGTTGAGCCGGGCGCGGAGGTTGTTGACCTCCAGGGTGATCTCCTCGACGCGCAGGTTGGGGACGTTGAGGAAGACGTCGGGCTCGCCCGCCGCCGCGTAGTCCGCGCGCGCCTGCGGGGTCAGCCGCCGCGCCGTGTCCGCCTGCGCCGCCAGCGGCCCGGCCGCCATCAGCGCCAGCGCCATCCATCCGAACGTGATCCGCCTCATCGTCGCCCTCCTCCTCCGCTGGTCGGTTTCATCCTCCCCCGCTCCTCCACCCTCAGGGCTCCCGCGCCGCCCCCGCCGCCCGCGCCGAGTCTTCCACCGCGCGGAGCACCGCCGCGGTGTCGATCCGCGTCATGGCCCGGTACCGGACCTCGACGTCGCGGTACGTCCGCCTGGCGCGCACCGGCCGGTCGAGGTTGCGCCGCGTGTCGCACTCCACCGTGTCGGCCGGCGTGGCGCCGGGGAACGACACGTCCGCGCGCGGCGCCTCGCGGTGCTGGACCGAGCGCGCGCGGACCGTGGTCACGATGGCGATGTCCGCGTCGGCCAGCGACACCGCCCCGGCGCTGTCGGCCGCCTCGCACGCCGCCGCCGTGAGCGAGTCCGACGCGCTCGCGGCGGCCGGATCGGCGGACGGAGAGACGCCCGCGTGCGCGCAGCCGCCGCCGCACGCCGCCAGGAGCGCGGCGCCCGCGAGCACGGCCTTCCACGACAGGGTCCCCGCCACGGCTCCGCTCCTCGTCACCCGCGTCCGGATCTGGTGTTTGGGACGGTTTGCGCCCGGTCAAGGAACATGCCACCTTCGAGCGCGCCGCCGCCCTTCCGTCCACGCGCCCCCGATCCGCATGCCCGAGCCGCGCCCGAGCCCCCGTCTCTCCATCGTCGTCCCCGCGCTCGACGAGGCGGCGTCGATCGAGGCGACGCTCCGGGCGCTGGGGCCGATCCGGGCGCGCGGGCACGAGGTGATCGTGGTCGACGGCGGGAGCACGGACGGGACGCCCGCGCTCGCCGCGCCGCTGGCGGACCGGGTGGTCGCCGCGGAGCGCGGCCGCGCCCGCCAGCAGAACGCGGGCGCGGACGCGGCCGACGGCGACGTCCTCCTCTTCCTCCACGCCGACACGCGGCTCCCGGAAGGGGCGGACGAGCTCGTGCTCGGTCGATTGGAAGAGACGGGGCGCGCGTGGGGGCGCTTCGACGTGCGGCTCTCGGGGGGCCACCCCGCGCTGCGCGTGATCGAGCGGATGATCGGCCTCCGCTCGCGCCTCTCCGGGATCGCCACGGGCGACCAGGCGATCTTCGTGGCGCGCGAGGCGTTCGAGCGGGCCGGCGGCTTCCCCGAGATCCCGCTGATGGAGGACGTCGCGCTCAGCAAGGCGCTCAAGGCCGCCGACGGCCCCCCGCTCTGCCTCCGCGAGACGGTGACCACCTCCAGCCGCCGCTGGGAGACGCGCGGCGTCTTCCGCACGGTGGGGCTGATGTGGCGCCTGCGCTTCGACTACTGGCGCGGCGCCGATCCGGCCGAGCTGGCGAAGCGGTATCGATAGAGGCCGGCCGCAGCGCATGCCGCCGCGGGGGGGGGGGGGGGGGGGGGGGGGGGGGGG
>DATACF010000926.1:0-9428 GCA_036259235.1 Longimicrobium sp.
CCGGTCGAAGTGGTGCTTCAGCCCGTGGAGCGCCGCCGCGGCCAGGATCCCCGCCTGGCGCATCCCCCCGCCCAGCCGCCGCCGCACCCGCCACGCCCGCTCCATCGTCTCCGCCGTCCCCGCCAGGAGCGACCCCACCGGCGCGCCGAGCCCCTTGGAGACCGCCACCATCACCGTGTCGGCGTGCGCGGCGTAGGCCGCCATGGGGACCCCGCTCGCCACCGCCGCGTTGGGGAGGCGGGCGCCGTCCAGGTGCACCCGCACCCCGCGCTCGCGCGCCGCTTCCGCCACCGCCTGGAGCTGCGAGAGGCGCATCACGCGGCCGCCCGCGCCGTTGTGCGTGTTCTCCAGGCACACCGCCGAGGTGCGCGGGAGGTACGGCGTCGGGGGCCGGATCGCCTCGGCCACCTGCTCGGGGCGGAGGAGCCCGTCGGCGGTGACGACGGCGCGGAGCTGGACCCCCGCCCACGCGGGGGCGGCGCCCTCCTCGTAGTTGAGGATGTGGCCCCCCGCGTCGATCACCACCTCCGTCCCCGGCTCGCAGAGCACCAGGAGCGCCGTCTGGTTCGCCATGATCCCGCTGGGAAAGAAGAGCGCGCGCTCCTTCCCCAGGAGCTCGGCCGCATACCGCTCCAGCTCCGCCGCCGTGGGGTCGTCGCCCAGGACCGCGTCCCCCACCTCCGCCTCGGCGATGGCGCGCCGCATATCGGGCGTCGGCTTCGTGACGGTGTCGGAGCGCAGGTCGACGACGGTCTCGGGCGAAGGCATCGGGCGGTTCGGCTCGTCGGAAGGAGGTCGGGAGGACGCGACAAGATCCCCTCCCGCGGCCCCGCTGACAAGCCCTCGCGCCTCCCTCTCCTCCTCCGGAAGCACCCCGGAGGGCGGAGAATTCGGAAAGGGGATTTTCCGGACCCCGCAAACCACCTTTCCCCAAACACTTACGCACCCTCGCCCGCCCGATTCGGAAGCGAATTCGGAAATTCGGAAAGACTATTTTCCAGGTCGCGTATCTTCCTGTCGTTCCGGCCCTTACGCCTACTCTCCGCCTCCGATTCGGAAAGCGGCTCGGAAGGGATTTTCCGAATCCGGAGTCCCTCCTGCCCCGACGGCGTCTCCGACTCCGGCTCCGCTTCCGGCTTCGGCGCCTCGCGCCGCTCCGGCTCGGGCCTCGGCTTCCTCGGCCGCCCGCGCTTCTTCTTCGGGGGCTCGACGCCCTTGAGGCGCCAGGCGGCGCCGCGGGTGACGCCGTGCTTGTCGACCAGGCCCAGGTTCTGGAGGTGCTTCAGGTGGTGGAGCACGCTCCGGGTGGTCTGCTCCCCCGCCAGCCGCTCGTTCAGCTCCACCGCCGAGGCGGAGCCCCGCTCGGCCAGGACGGCGAGGATCTCCTGCTGGAGCTGGGTGAGGTCGCAGGTGATGCGGGTGGGCGGGACGTAGCGGCTGGGGAAGAAGCGGACGACGACCTCCCCGGCGCGCTCGGCGAACTCCGGCGCCACCAGCCCCGCCTGCCGCGTGGTCTCGTGGATCTTGAGGGTGCCGCGCCCCCACCGCTCGATCAGCCCGCGGAGGTAGAAGGCGTTGGCGATGCACGGGTTCCACTGCTGCGACGCGCGCTCCGACTCGCCCGAGCGCGACGATCTGCTCCAGCTCGCTGAAGGTGGAAATGGCCGAATACAGGTCGGAATGGGAAGCCGGGACCGTCACGGACGCGCGAACGGCGGGCAATCACCCGCCGTCCACTCCGCGCACTTTAAGCATTCCGAGGGCACGAAGCAAGCTCCTCGAAAACAGGTGTCGTCCCTTCCGTCCTTTCTCCCCCGATCGTCCTGTCCCGCTGCGGAATCTCGCAAACGAAAAGAGACACGGCGCCCCGACCTTTCGTCGCGGCGCCGTGTCTGCTTCCGGGCCGAACCGGACGTCAGTAGTCGCTCTCGTCCGCCTCGGCGTTGATCCCCATCGCCATCAGCATGTCCTCGAGGTCGTAGACGGAGTCGAAGTCGTCGACGTAGAGCGACAGGCGCTCGCCGGCGAGGGCGCGGTCGGCGATCCGGCGGGCCTCGACCATCCCCTTCCCCGTGTAGCGCTGGATGGTCGACGCCAGGGCGTCGCGGCTCACCGTGTAGCGCTTCCCGTTGATGTGCACCTGCGGCATACGTCAGCTCCCGCTCCGGCGAATGGCTTCGCCCAGGTCGATGCGCCCCTCGTAGATCGCCTTCCCGACGATCGCCCCCGCCACCCCCCGCCCGGAGCGCGCGGCGGCGGCGACCGCGTCCACGTCGTCCATCCCGCTCATCCCGCCCGAGACGATCACCTCGGCCCCCGCGTACGCCGCGAGCTCGGCCGAGAGGTCGAGGTTGGGCCCCGCGAGCATCCCGTCGCGCTCGATGTCGGTGTGGACGATGGTGCGCGCGCCGAGGGCCACCAGCGACCGCGCCAGCTCGAAGAGGTCGGCGCCGCTCTCCTCCGTCCACCCGCGCGCCGCCGGGCGCCGCCCGCGCGCGTCGAGCCCCACGGCGATCCGCTCCGCCCCCCACCGCTCCACCGCCCGGCGCACGAGCGCCGGGTCCTCGATCGCCGCCGTCCCGATCACCGCCCGCGCCGCGCCCGCCTCCAGCACCTCGGCGAGGTCGGCCTCCGTCCTCAGGCCCCCGCCCGTCTGCACCTTCAGCGGCGTCGAGGCGACGATCTCGCGGATGAGGGCGCGGTTCGAGCCGTCGCCGAAGGCCGCGTCGAGGTCGACGACGTGGACCCACCCGGCCCCCGCCTCGGCGAAGGCGCGGGCCACGGCGCGCGGATCGTCGCCGTACACCGTCTCGCGCGCCGCCTCCCCCTTCTCCAGCCGGACGCACCGGCCGCGACGGAGGTCGATGGCCGGGTAGAGCGCGAACTTCGCCAGCGGATCACTCACCGCGGCGGCCGCCCTCGCCCGAGCTCCGGAGCGCGAGGAGCGGGCCGGCCGCGCGGTCCATCGCCGCGATCCGCTCCTCCACCAGCGCGCGGAAGCGCCCCCGGGCCGAGGCCGGGATGGGCTCGCCGGTGAGGAACTTGATGGACGACGGGTTCACCGGGCGCCCCGCCATGTGGAACTCGTAGTGGAGGTGCGGCCCCGTGGAGAGCCCCGTCGACCCCACGTACCCGATCACCTGCCCCTGCGTCACGCGCATCCCCGGGCGGAGCCCCCTGGCGAAGCCGCGCATGTGCGCGTAGCGACTGGCGTAGCCGCTCCGGTGGCTGATCTCGACCACGTTCCCGTAGCCGCCGCCCCACCCGGCCTTGCGGATCACCCCGTCGCCCACCGCGCGGATCGGCGTCCCCATCGCCGCCGCGTAGTCGATCCCGTGGTGCGCGCGCATCCGGCGGAGGATGGGGTGGAAGCGCCCCGTCGAGTACGCGGAGGAGATCCGGCGGAACTCCAGCGGCGCGCGGAGGAAGGCGCGCTTCATCGACTCGCCGTCGGCCTCGTAGTAGTCGTCCGCGCCGCCGACGGTGAAGAGGTACGCCTCCTGGGTGCGCTCGCCCACGTCGAACTGCACGGCCAGGATCCGCGAGGTGCGCGCGGTCCCGTCGGGGCGCGCCATCCGCTCGTAGAGGATGCGGTAGGCGTCGCCGGGGCGGAGGTCGCGCGAGAAGTCGATCTTGTACGCGAAGATCCGGTCGGCCAGGAGGTCCACGATCCGCTCGCGCTCCTCGCGGGGGACGTCGCCCTCGCCATCGATCACCGCCTGGTACAGCGACGAGCGCACCGTCCCCGCCAGCACCGCCATGTCGGCGTGGACGGGGACCTCCTTCACCTCGGTCCGCAGCGCCCCCGCGCGGCCGTCCACGTGGAGCGTCCGGTCGGCGTCCAGCTGCATCGTCATCCGCCGCACCCCGCCGGTGCGGGTGGAGGTGCGGTACTCCACCTCCATCCCCGGGCGGAGCCGGCGCGGGTCGTACGTCGCGGTGAGCTCCGCCAGGAGCGCCTTCGCCTGCGCGCCGTCCAGCCGCGTCCGCGCCAGGAGCTCGGAGAGGGTCTCCCCCTTCCGCAGCTCCAGGCGGTGGACCTCCTCGGCGGGCTTCGCGTAGACCCGCGCCAGGAGCGGGGGCGGCGGAGGCGGCGCGTCGTCCTTCTTCTTCGGGAGGTGGACGAACTGCGCGCCGAGCGCGACGCCGAAGGCGCCGAGGATCCCGAGCGAAAGGATGCGGTAGGGGTTCGCCATGGAGCGGCTCTCCTCTGGGAAAAGCTGGACAGCGGGAACTGCGTACGGATGACCGGCGCGGGGGACCCCGCCCGGGGGACTTCGGCGCTCGACGGGCCGCGCCTATGACGCGGGTCGAGCGGAACGGGTTTGTTTTGGGAGGATGCCCGTTGACGAGCATCCGGGACGAACCGTCACATGCGCGAAAGCGTGGCGGACCCGGTCCGCGACTGCCGCGGAAGCGTCCGCCACGCCTTCTGGTCGTCACCTCATCGTACGACGCACCGCGCTAGTCCATCTGCCGGCGGATGAACGTCGGGATCTCCAGGTCGCTGGGCACGCGCGTGTCCGCCGGGCGCGGCGGCGTGGGGAAGCGGTGCACCGGCGTGGAGTGCGGCTGCGCGTCGCGCGCCGGGGTCGGCGGCGGCGACGCGGGCTCGGCCGTGCGCCCGAAGGGGACGGCCGGCGTCTCGCCCGCGTTCGGCATCACCGTGCGCGAGCCGTGGAGCGGCCGCACCTCGGGGCGCGGCGACTCGTAGCGCGCGGGCTCGGGGCGCGAGGCCCCGCGGAAGTCGGGGCGGATGACGTTGTCGTGCCGCTCCGGCGCCTGGACGTCCTTCTCGAAGCCGGTGGCGATGACGGTGACGCGCACCTCCTCCTTCATGGAGGAGTCGTGCACCGCGCCGAAGATGATCTCGGCCTCGTCGCCCGCGGCCTCCTGGATGATCGAGGAGATCGTGGTGACCTCGTCGATGGCCAGGTCCATCCCGCCGGTGATGTTGATCAGCACCCCGGCGGCGCCCGAGATGGAGATGTTGTCGAGGAGCGGCGAGGAGATCGCCTCCTGGGCCGCCTCCACCGCGCGGTTGTCGCCCTTCCCGAAGCCCGTCCCCATCAGCGCCGCGCCGCGGTTCCCCATGATCGTCCGCACGTCGGCGAAGTCGACGTTGACCTCGCCGGTGACGCGGATGAGGTCCGAGATCCCCTGCGTGGCGTGCAGCAGCACCTCGTCGGCCTTCTTGAGCGCGTCCTTGAACGACGTCCCCTTGCCGACGACGGAGAGGAGCCGCTCGTTGGGGACGACGATCATGGTGTCGGCCGCGCGGCGGAGCTCGTAGAGCCCCTCCTCGGCCTGGCGCATCCGCTTCTTCCCCTCGAAGAGGAAGGGCTTGGTGACGATGGCGATCGTCAGCGCCCCCATCTCGCGCGCCATCTCGGCGATGAGCGGGGCGGCGCCGGTGCCGGTGCCGCCGCCCATCCCGGCGGTGATGAAGACCAGGTCGGCCCCCTCCAGCGCCCGGCGCATCTCGTCGCGGTTCTCCTCCAGCGCCTGCCGCCCGATCTCGGGGCGGGCGCCGGCGCCGAGGCCGCGCGTGAGCTTCTGGCCGATCTGGATCTTGACCGGGGCCTTGGCGTCCTTGAGGACCTGGGCGTCGGTGTTCACCGAGATGAACTCGACCCCTTCCAGGTCCTCGAGGATCATCCGGTTGACGGCGTTGCCGCCGCCGCCCCCCACCCCCACGACCTTCATGCGGGCGTTCGGCGGCATCAGGTCTTCGTACTCGAAGATCATCGTGTGGTCTCTCCTCCGGGGGAGGGCGGCCGGGTTTCGGAAAGGAGCATGCCTCGCGGCGTGTCGGTCAGAAGAAGTCGGCGAGCCAGTCGCGGACGCGCCTGACGATTCCGGAGACGCCGGGCCCGCTGGGGGCCGCGTCGGGGGTGTCGTGGATCAGTCGGCGGGAGCCGTAGATGGTCAGTCCGGCGGCCGTAGCAAACTTGGGCCGCCGCACCGAATCCGCAAGCCCGCCGAGCCCCTCGCCGGGGACCCCCACACGCACCGGCGCGGCGAAGCTCCGCTCGGCCAGCTCGACGATCCCCGCCAGCGACGCCCCGCCCCCGGTGAGGACGATCCCGCCCCCCAGCTGCTGCCCGAGGCCGCTCCGGTCGAGCTCGGCGGCGACGAGCCCGAAGATCTCGTCGAGGCGCTGCTCGATGATGTGCGCCAGGAGCTCGCGGGCCACGTGGCGGGTCTGCCCCTGCCCGGGCCCGGCGATCTCGAAGGTCTCGTTGGGGTTCACCAGGTCGGCGCGCGCCGAGCCCCACCGCTCCTTGGCGCGGGCGGCCTCGGCGTTGGGGAGACTGAGCCCCTTGGCCAGGTCGTTGGTGACCGTCGCCCCCCCCCAGGGGAGCGACGCCAGGTGGCGGAGCTTCCGCTCGTGGAAGATGGCGATGTCGGTCGTCCCCCCGCCCAGCTCCACCAGCGCCGTCCCGATCTCCTTCTCGTCGTCGGAGAGGACCGCCAGTGAGGAGGCGATCGGCTCCAGGACGAGCTCGGCCACCTGGTAGCCGGCGCGGGTGACGGCCTTGCGGATGTTCTGCGCGGGCGAGGCGGAGGAGGTGACGATGAAGACCTCGGCCTCCAGCCGCGTCCCCGCCATCCCCACGGGGTCGCTGATCCCCCCCTGGGCGTCGACGATGTACTCCTGGGGAATGGCGTGGACCAGCTCGCGGTCGGCGGGGATCACCACCGCGCGGGCGACCTCGAGGACGCGGTCGACGTCGCCGGGGGTGATCTCGTCCTTGCCGACGGCGACGACGCCGGTGGAGGGCCAGGCGTGGATGTGCTCGCCCGCGATCCCCACGAAGAGCCGGTCGACGGTGACCCCCGCCATCAGCTCGGCCTCCTTGACCGCCTTGCGGACGGCCTCGGTGGTCCCCTCGATGTCGGTGACGATCTCGCGGCGGATCCCCGTGGTGCGCGCCTGCCCCACGCCCAGGACCTTGACCTGCGCGCGCTGCGGCGCCTCGCCCGAGACCTCCGCGATGACCACGGCGGTCTTGCTCGATCCGATGTCCAGTCCGGCTACGATGGTCGGGCGCACGGTCTCGGGGGCGTGAGTGCGAAAGTGCGTGAGTGCGTGAGTGCGTTTTCGTCTTCTTTAGCTTACTCGGGCATCCGGACGACGACCTGGTCGTCGAAGCGGGCGTCGATCCGGGCGCGGCCGGGCTTCGCGCTGTCCGCCGCGCTCATCCGGCGGGCGACGTCGGCCAGGGCGGCGCGGAGGCGCGCCAGCCGGGGCTCGTCGATCCCCCTCGGAACGACCACGTCGGCGGCGGGGTCGGCCAGGCGGAGGAGGGTCTCGCCCTTCTCGCCGGGGCGCACCTCCGACACGCGGGCCATCAGCGCGGGGTCGAGCTCGGCCAGCCGGCCGGCCTCGGCCAGGGCGCCGCGGGCGGCGGGGTCGCCGATCCGCGCCGATTCGCTCCGCTTCAGCCGCGCCTGGAGGAGCGGGAGGTCGACGGCCGCGCGGGCGGGGTCGACCGGGAGCACCTCGCCGTCGGCGGTCACCGGGCGGAGGACGCCGGCCTGCACCAGGGCGGCCGGGCGCTTCTCCACTACGCGGATGCGGAGCGTCGCCGGGAGCCGGCGCGTCACCTCGGCCTCGGCGACGACCGGGTGGCGGCGGAGGGCGGCCTCCCAGGCGGCGGGGTCGGTCCAGACGTTCTCGCCGATCCGCACTCCCGAGGCGGCCAGCACCTCGTGCGGGGCCAGGAGCCGCGCGCCGCTCACCTCCACCCGGTCGGCCGCGAAGAAGCTCGCCTTCCGCAGCACCGGCGGCGCCCAGAGGGGCGACGCCGCCGCGATGGCGACGATCGCCAGGAGGCCGAGGTTCCGGGTGCGGCGCCTCATCCGCCCACCGCCACGCTGGGAGACGAGAGGCGGCGGAGGAGGTCGCGCGCGGCCTCGTCGAGGTTCCCGGCGCCCATGGTGATGCACAGGTCGCCCGGGCGGAGCGCCTCGGCCACGGCGTCGACGACGTCGGCGCGGTCGGGGACGTAGCGGACGTCGGCGCCGAGGGCGCGGGCCGGGTCGGCGATCAGCGTCCCCGTGACCCCCTCGATCGGCTTCTCGCGGGCGGCGTAGACGTCCGTGAGGAAGACGACGTCGGCCGCCGCCACGGCGCGGGCGAACTCGCGCGCGAAGTCGCGGGTGCGCGAGTAGAGGTGCGGCTGGAAGACCAGCACCAGGCGGCGGTCGGGGTGCGCGGCGCGGGCGGCGCTCAGCGTCGCCTCGATCTCGGTGGGGTGGTGCGCGTAGTCGTCGACGAACATCACCCCGCCGGCCTCGCCCAGGCGCTCGAAGCGGCGGTCGACGCCGGTGAACGCCGCCAGCCCCTCGGCGACGGCGCCCCACTCCACCCCCAGCCGCCGCGCGACGGCGACCGCCGCCAGCGCGTTGCGTACGTTGTGGAGCCCGGCGGCCTTCAGCCGCGCCTCGCCCAGCGCCGTGCCCCGCTCGCGGACGGTGAAGCGGGCGCCCTCGCCGGTGAGGCGGACGTCCTCGGCGCGGAGCATGGAGCCGGCGCTCGTCCCGTAGGTCAGCACCCGCGCCGGGTCGCCGATCCGGGCGGCCAGCCGCGCGGCGCCGGGGTCGTCGGCGCAGGCGGCCACCATCCCGTGATCGGGGACGGACGCCGTGAAGATCCGGAACGCCTCCTCGACGGCCTCCAGCGAGCCGTAGATGTCGAGGTGGTCGGCTTCCAGGGTGGTCACGACGGCGATCGTGGGGTGGAGCTGGTGGAACGAGCGGTCGTACTCGTCGGCCTCGACCACGTAGAGCCGGTCGCCGCCGCGGCGGAGGTTGCCGCCCCAGGCGGGGACGTGGGCGCCCACGAAGCCGGTGGGGTCGAACCCGGCGGAGGCCAGCACCGTGGTGGTGAGCGTGGTGGTGGTCGTCTTCCCGTGCGTCCCCGCGATCCCCACCACCGTGCCGTGGTTGACGATGGCCCCCAGCGCCCTCGCCCGCTTGAGCACCGGGACGCCGCGCGCGCGGGCGGCGGCGATCTCCGGGTGGTCGTCGGGCACGGCGGCGGTCATCACCACGGCCACGCAGTCGGCGACGTGCGCGGGGTCGTGCCCCTCCGAGACGGTGGCGCCGCGCTCGGCCAGGAGGCGCGCGGCGAGGCCGGGGTGCCCGTCGCACCCCGTCACCCGCCCGCCCGTGAGCAACAGCATCTCGGCCAGCGGGGCCATCCCCGCCCCGCCGATGCCCACGAAGTGCACGGGCCCGCGCTTGGCCAGCTCCACCAGGTCGAAGTCGGTCACAATTCTATCGTGCGGCGGTTGCGAATGCCACGGTTGACAAACGTGCTCCGTGCTCAGGTACGGGTGCCCGGTCCGGGAGTCCTGAGTCCTGAGTCCTGAGTCCTGAGTCCTGAGTCCTGAGTCCTGAGTCCTGAGTCCTGAGTCCTG